>JACZJL010000108.1 GCA_014860585.1 Bacteroidales bacterium
CAATTGAGCTACGGAGCCAATATTTCAACTTTCTGATCCGTAGTCATGCCGGATGTCCGGCACAATTGAGCTACGGAGCCAATATTTCAACTTTCTGATCCGCAGTCATGCCGGATGTCCGGCACAATTGAGCTACGGAGCCAATATTTCAACTTTCTGATCCGTAGTCATGCCGGATGTCCGGCACAATTGAGCTACGGAGCCAATATTTTTTGATAAGAACAAATTCATATCAAACCAGCTGCAAAAATAATCAAATTTGACAATGAGTGAGATGTTATCGATAAATTTTACCAATTTACTTCACGTCACACTTGAGCATCCGTTCATCATCAATATAGGCTTCCAGGCGGTCGCCGATAGATACAGGGCCAACTCCTGCAGGTGTTCCGGTGAAAATGAGATCGCCCATTTTCAAGGTAACATACTTTGAAACATGGATCAGGATGTTGTTGAAATCAAACATCATCAATCTGGAATTTCCATCTTGTACAAGATCTCCGTTTTTAAAAAGCCTGAAATGGATGTTTTTTGGGTCAGGATACTTACTTAATGGCACGAAATTACTGACCGGCGCCGATCCGTCGAACGCTTTTGCTGCTTCCCAGGGTAGCCCTTTTTGCTTGAGTTTGTCCTGTAGGTCCCTGGCTGTGAAGTCAATACCGATTCCAATTTCGTCATAATACGTATGGGCAAACTCAGGAAGAACATGCCTGCCGTTTTTTTTGATTTTCAGCACTAATTCAACCTCATAATGAATATTGGAGGAGAACTCCGGGTAGAAAAACGGCCGGTTGCGGATAATCATCGCAGTGTCAGGCTTCATAAAAAAAACGGGCTCGTCGGGTAATGGGTTATTCAATTCACGGGCGTGCTCCACATAATTACGACCAATACAGATGATTTTCATGGCACAATCTATTTAAGTTGAATGGCAAATGTACATGAAACTTGTACACCTGCCTATGAAATTGTTTTACTGCTGATAAGCAGGTTTTTGTTGTTTCTTCGCGTTGGTGTAACGTTTTGAATGTTTTACATGCTTCGGGCTGTAATCACAAATATTTTCGGTTGATTGAGATTTGCCAAACTCATTTAAGGTAACCAGCTATTTAATCCACAACTGGGGGTGCATTCTCTTTGGTGTTTGAACCTCCGAAAAGGGAGGAAAACCATCCGCGTGCTACCATAAGTGTGGTCTGAGCCGGGCTCAGCTCGCGCGACTTGTTATAATCCTGCAGGGCGCCGAGAAAATTTCCATTTGCATGTTTCGCTCTGCCACGATAGTAAATCGCTTCGATATAATCTGGTTTTTGATCGATAGCTTTGGTAAAGTCAGCTATGGCATCTCTGTAATTCTCGAGCAAATAATTTACATAGCCTCTCAGGAAATGAGCGGGAGTGAGCGTTGAATCCATTTGAATGGCTTTACTGCACATCAGGAGTGCGGTTTCCGTGTCGTTTTCTTTTTGTAAAATAATGGCTTTTTCAAGATAATCAACTGCGGTATTCTGGCTGTAAATGCATGCAATACAGAGTATCTGAAAAATGATTAGAAAAACTGTTCTCATTGTAACGGGATTCTATGAAAATTCACTGATTAATGATACGCTGAGAAATCAAAAAAGTTACAAATTGATGGAATTTTTGCAGATCATTTCTTAATTTTAAAAGGATTCAGGTAGTAACCGAACCTTTGTTAAACTGCCGAAGTTTAATGGCTGTTATCACTTTTTTGGTCGAAAGAGGAAAATCAGCTTTCATCATCCAGTCATAGTAGGCCGGCTCTTTTTCGAATACCATTTCCACGCTCTTTCCTTTATGTTTTCCAAAGTTGAAAACTTCCTGTTTCTTGTCGTTGTAAACCAGGTGTCCGACCAGGTCGGCAGAATTATATTGCTCAGAGAAGCTGCTCAAGGCTCCCATATCATTCACCACTGGAGTCATCAATTGCCCCTCTTTGTTTTTAATTTGTACATTATGATACCGATCGAGCTGGGCTTTCAGAATTTCATATGTGGCCATGGCGTCGGCTTCGGCTGAGTGATTGTTGGTGAGGTCTTTTTCGCAGTAGAATTTATAAGCGGCATGCAATGTCCGGGGTTCCATTTTGTGAAAGATATTCTGAACGTCAACAAACTTTCGGCCTTTAAGATCAAAATCGACATCAGCCCTGAGGAACTCTTCCACGAGCAATGGAATATCAAATTTGTTCGAGTTATATCCAGCCAGGTCGCTGTTTCCGAAAAAGCTGTTCAACTCCCCTGCAATGTCTTTAAATGTGGGTGAATCCTTCACATCGGTATCCGTGATGCCGTGTATTTCGGTAGATCGGGGTGGAATTGGGATTGTAGGGTTAATGAATCTGGTGTAGATGTCTGTTTTTCCGCCGGGAGAGATCTTCACAATGCTGATCTCGATGATACGATCAACAGCGACATTGATTCCTGTGGTTTCGAGATCGAAAACGGCAAGTGGCTTAGTGAGGTGGAGTTCCATGTCTTTTGAATTAAAAAAGAAACCCCAGGGGTTTAAACCGCCAGGGGTTACCTTTTGATTATGAAATTATTCAATTTCAGATTGTTTGGTTTGGATCGAATCCTTCAAGGTATTCTCTTATTCGCTTAAGGTACATTCCTCCGAGCGCACCGTCCACAACCCTGTGGTCATAGGCTAGCGAGAGGATCATGATATGGCGGATGGCAATCACATCACCCATCTCGGTTTCGATCACAACGGGGCGTTTCTTAATGGCGCCAAGACCGAGGATGGCTACTTGTGGCTGGTTGATGATCGGTGTGCCGGTAAGGCTGTCGAAACTCCCGAAGTTGGTCACGGTGAAGGTTCCTCCCTGGATTTCATCAGGGTCAAGCTTGTTGTTTCGCGCCCGGTTGGCAAGCTCATTTACAGCTTTGGCCATACCCACCAGATTCAAATGATCAGCGCCTTTAATCACCGGAACAATGAGGTTCCCGTTTGGAAGCGCCGCAGCCATTCCAATGTTGATATTTTTACGCTTAATAATTTTATATCCGTCCACCGACACATTTACCATTGGGTAATCGCGAAGTGTTTTTGCTGCGGCTTCAAGAAATATAGGGGTAAAAGTAATCTTTTGGTTTTCGCGTTTCTGGAATTGGTCTTTTACCTTGTTCCGCCAGTTCACGATGTTTGTAACATCCACTTCTATGAATGATGTAACGTGTGGTGAAACCTGTTTTGACATCACCATATGATCGGCTATCAGTTTGCGCATCCGGTCCATTTCCACGATTTCCTCGCCGGAAAGGGCAAATACTTTTGGTGCATCAATTTTTACCGGCTGAGTGGCAGGTTGCGGTTTAGAAGCGGGTAGATCAGCTTTCACTTCTTTTCGAGTTTTCAGGTAGTTCAGCAGGTCGTCTTTAGTCACACGGTTTTCTTTGCCGCTACCCGGTATTTGCTCAAGTTCCTGAACCGAGATCTGCTCAGCTTTGGCAATACTTTTAACCAATGGAGAATAGAATCGTGTTGAAGATGAAAAATCTCCGGGGGGAACCTCTGCGGATTCATTGTTTTCAGCTTCCCGGGTCGTAAGTTTCATGTCAGTGTCGGGTTTTGCGTTTTCAACCACCGGCGCCTCATCTTCATCTCCTTCCATTTGAATGATGGCAATTACTTTTCCTACCGGAACCACATCGCCTTCATTGTAAAGTAGTTGTAAAACTTTCCCTTCGACAGGTGAAGGGATTTCTGAATCAACCTTATCCGTTGCGATTTCAGCGAGGGAATCGTCCTCCTGCACACTGTCGCCGGGTTGTTTCATCCATTTTGTAATGGTTGCTTCTATGATACTTTCGCCCATTTTGGGCATGATAATCTCAAATTTTGCCATTTATACTTTATGGTTTAGAATCAAAGGTTTATACTAAAAAGGAACAATACCAGAAAAATAATGTTCAAGTCATTTTTGAAATGCAAAACTAACGTTTTAGTGGCTAATGAGTTGTTAACGAATTGAAAATTTAGTGATTTCCGAGATTGCGAAGTCCCTTCAGGATGATATTCAGATCATTTTTTGTCTTATAATCTCTTGCATAGAGCAGGTTAAGCCGGTCGAGAGTTTCTTTGTTAAGTTCCTTGAAATGAAGTGCAGCAGCAGGATTGAGTACTCCCGGACGAAGGTCAGGAAGCATTTCGGTATTTTGCGTTCCGGTTTTGCAATATCCAACCCAGGTTTTTTTTGCAAAAAGTACCTGGAAAATATTTCTTGTGAATACGAAAGGCTGTTTCACAACAAAAATGGTGACCGGCAGACTTAAAAAAAGCAAACACGAAGTAATGACATCGAGAAACCGCTTGTTTCGACGGTTACTTATTTTTGCGATGGAGTTGAGCTCGAGGGTGAAAAGGTCGCCAGCTGTATTGATTGAGTTGCTTCCGATCAGCGATAAACTTTCGGGTGGTGCAATTTTATAGTCTACTTCAAGATGCTTTAATTCCGACATTTTATCGATGATATTGCGTGATGGGATATCTTTTGCGCAAAAGATGATTTCGTTGATCTGATAAATTTCTATGATTTCCCTGATCTGGTCGAAACTGCCAATGAAATTGCTGCTGTCTGTTTTTTCGGAAAAACTGACCAGGCCGATGAAAGCAGGCTGTGTTTCGATAGTTGTAAGGAGATTAGCCACTCGCCCGGCCTCTTCGCTATTGCCCACAACAATGTAACGCATGCTTCCGTCATCACCTATTTTGTATTCCGAAAAACCTACCCAATGTAATAAATACCGGATGGAGGTCATGGCAAGGTAGCCCCAGAAAGAGCCCAGCAGGATTAACGCCCTCGAATAACGCAAGGTTTCATCCAACAAGCTGTAAAACACCAGAATAGCAATTGTGCCGGCAAGAAGTCCTCTGAAAATCTTGTACAGGCTGATGGGCTTGTCATATCCACCAGAGAGGTAAACAGAAAGCAGCCAGATGAAAATATAAGAGGGTACAGCAACGATCAGAAATTCGATCGGATAATTGCCGCCGTCCTTAAAAACCACCGATGTGGCCCAATAAATCTGGATAAAATAGATTCCTGCAAAAATGACCAGTGCATCGAGCAATTTAAGAAAAATTTTTCCTGATACCCTTCGAAGGATGGCTAAAAATGCCCTGAAATATACTGCCAGATTAATAAGCAGCGAAAATAACCGCGCATTTTTTTGGGAAAAATGTTTTTTAGCAAAAATGATCATTGCCTGGTAGAACACCAATACATAATTGATCGAACTTTTTTTGGTGCTCTCGCCTTTGTAGTGAATGATCCGGGTTTCGGGGAAATAGTAATTTTTGAAGCCTTCCCTGGTGATACGGTAGGAGAGGTCAATGTCTTCGCCGTACATAAAATAAGATTCATCAAGCCCTCCGACTTTATCGAGGATGGGCTTTCGGATAAGCATAAAAGCGCCACTAAGTACATCCACCTGGTGGATTTTATCTGGATTCAGGTAAGTGAGATGGTATTGACCGAAGATTTTTGATTTTGGAAATATCTTTGACAGGCCAAAAATTTTGTAAAAAGCAACTGCTGGTGTGGGCAACCCACGCTTGGATTCGGGTAGAAATTTCCCTTTACCGTCAACCATTTTGACACCCAATCCACCTGCATCGGGGTTTTGGTCCATAAAAGCGATGATCTTGTTAAAAGTATCGTCTTCAACAATGGTATCGGGATTAAGCAACAATACATATTCCCCTTTTGCAATGCGTATTGCCTGGTTGTTGGCCTTTGAAAATCCGCGGTTGTCCTGGTTAGCAATCAGTTTTACTTCCGGAAATTTTTCCTCCACCATTTTCACCGAGCCATCCACTGAATTGTTATCAACCACAAACACTTCACAATCAAGCTTGCCAGCAGCCTTGCGTACTGAGTGCAGACATTGTTCCAGAAAATGTTTGACGTTGTAATTAACAATAACGACTGAAAGCTTCATGTTCAAATTCAATTCATGATACGATATCATTGCGTCGCCAAAGATAGTTACATTCTGAAATTGCCAGTTAAGGTTAATAATGTCGTGACTCGCATCGCAGAACATCCATACCAGGAATAAAAACTTATTGAGCAGTCAGGATAAGAAATACAAGGGGAAATTAAAATCCCAGCTGCTTGTAGAATAAAGTGAGGTAATCAGGATGGATAAGAAGCGTAAAGACAATACCAAAAATGGCGCCCCAGAAATGGGCATTGTGACCAATGTTATCCTGGTTGCGCTTTCCCATGTATGCTGAATAGGCCAGATAAAGAATCCCGAACAACCACGATGGAATACCCACCGGTATGAAGAAAAAGAAGATCCGGCCATCAGGATAAAGAATGATACTGGAAAATACTACGGCAGCCACTGCCCCTGAGGCGCCCACTGCGTTGTAGTAAATGTTATCTTTGTTTTTAGCGAAGTCCCATAAGGTTGCAAAGATTAATCCACCAATGTAAAGCATCAGCAAATAGAAATTGGCCATTTGCCCGAAATCCCGTGTGAAAATCTGCATGACCACGCCACTGAACGACCAGAGCACAAACATGTTGATTAGTAAATGCCCCCAGTCGGCATGAAGCAATGCATAAGAAATGAACCGGTACCACTCGCGGTCATGTTTAATGTACCAAGCATTAAATTTTAGCCTATCAAATAATTCCCGGTTACTAAAGGCAAAGAAGGAAACAATTGCGGTTACTAATATGATAACCAAAATCATAATCAGGTATTTTAGAGAGAAAAATCGAAGATTACTTTACGATTTCCTGTGCATCAATCTCGGTGAAATCGAGTTCTGATCCCATCATGCTATGGGGAATAAGGAAGGTCATCAAGAGTGCAAGTGCGGCAACAATGACCCAACCACGTCTCCGTGGATTCTTTCTCACTTGCAGCCATGCCACAACCCATATCAAAAAAGTCGCGAGCGATTTGTTATCGGTCAGGTCAGTTCCAAAAGGCCACCCTGTCCAGAAGGCGCCAAAAGCAAATTTTTGAATGATCGGCCCAAAGATCATTCCCCCTACCCCAAAGAGTAAAACTGTCCACATTGCGTATTTCAACGTGTTTTTGCCATTCGTCAATGCTTCAATTCCAGCTCTTGTCGAAAACATCATTGCCAGAAATATGATAAGGATGTGAGGGAATAATACCGCTTTGGGTACTATACCTTTGTAGCGCAGTACTGGAGGTGTACTTGTGAGATTTGCAAAGTTACCTTCTTTACCTATAAAAATTTCGTAAGTCATTTTGCCGGCTGGGGGAAGATTCGGAAGATAGGCAACCAGGTCAACACCTTCGCGGACCATCGGGAGCTTTTCTGACCAATCGTCATTACTTCTGAAACGTTTAAACCTGTATTGTCCTTCTATTTCAGGGTTTTCGGCTTTTACTTTTACCGCAGCATCTGTATCACCTTCCCATGTTCTTATCAGTCGGTATTTTATTTCATCCTGACCAACTTGAAGTTTTCCCCTGACCGGGTATGTAGGTCCGGTACCCCGCTGATGAATGGCGGCGCCTGCCATTAATAGGAATGAAAGTATCCAGAATATTGTTGATTTAAGACGGTAACTCATTGTAATTTTGATTTTTGCATTATTAATTATTACAGTAGATATTAATTTCCATTATTTTTGATCATTGATTAAAACGCAGAACTCCTGTTTTCGTTCAACAAGTCATACATTAATTGATGCAATTTAGTGCGGAGGTTCAATTGAGAGATTTTACGATTATTGGCATCCGGATGCACCCGGTTGGAAAGAAAAATATAAAGTAAACCATTAGAAGGATCAGCCCATGCATATGTGCCGGTGAAACCCGAATGGCCATAACTTTGGTTAGTAGCCCCCTGGCAGGTAGGTCCGGATGAATCATATTTAGGTAAAGGCTTATCAAAGCCCAACCCACGACGATTTGATTCACCAGGATATTGTGTTCGGGTGAATTCCTTTACAGTTTTAGGAGCAATATATTGTCTTCCGCCATAATAGCCATTTTGCAAAAACATCTGCATGATGACAGCCAAATCATTTGCATCAGCGAAAAGTCCGGAATGGCCGGCTACTCCTCCAAGCATGGCAGCTGCAGGGTCGTGCACAAACCCATGCACCAGTTGCTTCCGGAAAACTGTATCCCATTCTGTGGGAGTAATCCTGTGAAGTGGGAACCGTTTTGCTGGATTGAATCCCATCGTTGTCAGTCCCATGGGTTTAAAAAAAGTATTCATCGAGAAATCTTCAAAAGGTTGGCCGGTAATCCCTTCAATCGCATCATAAATCAGAATTAGCCCGAGATCGCTGTATTTAAATTCTTTCTTTTTCAAAAGCGCTGATTTAACGATGGTATCAAATAAAATAGTCCGGTAGTTATCATGAATATAAAATTCGCTGGCTACCTGTGTGGAATATCCCGGTTGAAGGGTATTTGAATAGATGGTGGAGTCGGGTTTAAAGTCAACGATTGTATTTTTATAAAATGGGATCCATGGTTTCAACATCGCCTGGTGAGCAAGAATTTCGCGAATGACAAGGGCTTCTTTATTGGTGTTGATCAGATAGGGCAGATAACCCGAAAGCTGCATATCAATATCGAAAACACCCTTATCGGAAAGATACATAATGGCCGGAGTAGTGGCTGCAATTTTGGTGATGGAAGCCAGGTCGTACAAGTCATCGGTTTTGACAGGTTGCAACTTCTCGTAAGTATGGTAGCCAAATGATTTGTAATAAAAAACCTTTCCGTCTTTTGCGAAAAGAACCTGGCAACCGGGAAAAGCTCCTTTTTTAATCCCCTGTTCGATGAGACGAGAAATAGTATCAAGTTTTGACGAAGGAATGCCAATTTCTTCAGGGATTGTATATTTCAATCTGCCAATTGAATGAGTATCAATGCCGGCTCCGGCTCTGAATGAAGGTGAAGCAGTAACAGGAAGGCGGCCTCCGCCACTGATTGCTCCGAAAATAATTTGGGCGCTGATATCTTTGGCTGCCGGTTGGTCTTCGTAGGAAAGAACAATAGCATCAATCCACTGATGATCATTGAAATATAAAAGAGAGTAAGGACTTCCGAAGATGTCGAGTATCAGTTTGCCCTGGTGGTTTTTAAGTTTGTCGATTACTTCGAGAGCTGATTTTTTTATCCCATAATTTCTGCTCAGATAGTTACTTGTATTTTCGATCCCTACAATGACCAGGTTGTAGTCTTCCAGTTTTGACAGGAGTTCATCAGTTGAACTTTTGTCAGGATCTGAAGGCAGGTTGAAATGATCAATAGGGGCATAGAATTCAAGCCGCTCCTGAAAAGGGCTTATCTTCGAACTACCAATGACCAGTGATGCAATTTTTAAAGTATCGAGATGGGTGAGGGGGATAAGGTCTGCATCATTTTTGACAATTGTTATTGCTTTTTCAAATACCTGGCGAATAACCAAATCGTTATTTCGCGTATTCAGATCGGCGGATAGATTCTTCAGGTCCACCGGAATTTCATCAGCAAGTCCTGCCTGGTATTTGTAAGTCAATACTTTTCGGCATCGTTGGTTGATTTCTTCTTCATCAATTTTTCCATCAGCAACTGCCTGCCTGATCTTTTGCAATGCAAGCGGAATGTTAAGTGGCAAAAGGAGAATGTCGTTCCCTGCAAGGAGCGCCATCAGTTCAATGTCTCCTGATTTGTGATAGTTGGTCACCCCTTCCATGTCCAGTGCGTCGGTAATTGAAAGTCCTTCAAAAGCCATGCGGGTTTTCAGCAGGTTATTCACAGCTTTTGGTGATAGCGAGGTGGCCAGGTTTTTGGTATTGTCGATGGCAGGGATAAAAAGATGAGCGATCATGATGGCGCCAACGTTATTCTCAATGGCCACTCTGAAGGGGTGAACGTCCGTTGTATCAATTTGCTCAAATGTGTGATTGAGCAAGGGTAACGTGTAATGTGAATCACTGTCCGTGTCGCCATGTCCGGGAAAATGTTTTGCAGTGGCGATCACGCCTGCGGCCTGCATCCCTTTAATGAAAGCAACTCCTTTTGCGGCTACATTATCTTTATCCTCACCAAACGAACGGAAGTTGATCACCGGGTTTTTTGGGTTGCTGTTGATGTCGATGACCGGAGCAAAATTCATCATGATTCCCGCCCGATGACATTGTTTGCCAATTTGATATCCAACTTTGTAAATCAGTTCATCATCCTGTACCGCCCCCAGGGTAATGTGTTTGGGAAAAGGGGTTACGCTATCGAGTCGCATGGCCAGTCCCCATTCTGCGTCAATACTGATGAGCAGAGGTGTTTTTGCGAGGTGCTGCCAGTGGTTGATCAATTCGGCCTGTCGTACCGGGCTACCCTGAAAAAATGTTAATCCTCCAATGTTGTAATTAATAATCAACCGGCTGATACTGTCGTAAAACAACCGGTCCTTATTGGAATAGGTGCGGATCATGAAAAGTTGAGCAACCCTTTCGTCAAACGATAGCGAGTTAAATACTGAGTCCACCCATCGCATTTCATCTTTTTTTACATCGCTGATCTCTGTTCGGTTTACCGGGTTGTCCTCTTGAGGGTAAGCAGGAGTGGTACCAGGCACGAAAATCAGAAATACAAATAACCTAGAGAGAATTCTCATGTTCATAACAGTTTTAGCCATATCAGTTGATCTTCATACAGGGTAAAAAGCAAAAAAAATACTAACAAAAACGGCGTCAAAGATAATCTGACGCCGTTAATCGCAGAAGTTTAGGATGAAATTAATCCAGTTGAATCCAATCTAAACTAAAAACTATTCAGTCACAAGCGGGGATATTGTCGATTCATCATGAAAAAAAAGTAAAAAGACATTGCCGGAAATGAATGAAAAATAATGCACCTGCAATATTACTTTCCGAAAATTGTCACCACTTCGTATGCAACTCGTTGATTATAAGTGAATGCAATGTTACGATAATTCACCAGGTCAACAATAGTTCCAATAAAACAAAGTCCTGCAGTAAAAAAATAGAGAATCCCCATGCCAATCTGGTCGGTGAGGAAGCGTTGGATTCCTGCAAAGCCTAAAAATCCGAGTAGTGTAGTCAGGAGAATGATTTTTGGATCACGACGGCGGGAGCGGTACATAAAAGAGAAATCCCGAATTTGATCTTCGGTGTAATTTTTTAGCAGATCATTCAGGTAGAACATCTCATCGCCTTCTACCTCAGGCAAATACTTCAGTAATGTGTTCATAACTTTTGTGTTTTTGGATGATTAAATTTGATCGAAGAATAACTCAATATAGCAATGCGGTGAAAAATTACGATGATCGCAATCAGGCCAAAAGGATGCATTTGAAGTGATTGGGCAATGTGGCCGTGTAATGCAAGTGTTACCGACCTTCCTAGTCCACATCCGGGACAATATGAAAATCCAAGATTGTCCAGAGGGCAAAGGGTATAATGATGGTTTTCGGGTGAGGAAGAGTACAAAATGACGACAGCTGCCAACCAGATCAACAATTCGAGATGTTGACAGGTGAACCGCAGTATTTGTTTAACGCGCATCATTGAAGGCAACTTTTAACTTATCGTTGCCAAAAGTAATTACATTCTTCAATAATCCAACATTTGTAAACAGATGTAAGAATCACGGCACGCTAATAAATGTTGACTTCCGGTTCAAGGATAATTCCAAACTCCGTTTCAACTGATTCCTGGATTTTTTGTGCAAGTTTTAGTATCTCAGATCCATCAGCATGTCCGTAATTCACCAGAACAAGTGCCTGTGTTGCGCAAACACCGGCATCTCCATGTCTGAATCCCTTCCAGCCGAGATGGTCAATCATCCAGCCGGCAGGAATCTTGTAACCACCCTTTTCGCCAGGATATCCCGGCAATCCGGGGTATTTTTTCAAAAGATCAATGTATTTTTCCCTGCTTATGGCAGGATTTTTAAAGAAACTTCCGGCGCTGCCAATTTTGACAGGGTCGGGTAATTTTGAACTCCTGATCCGGCAAATTGCATCTGAGATTTTTTTCAGCGTTAATTCTTTATCTCCGGCGCCTGCAAGCTCCCTTTGGATGTCGCCATATCCTGTGTTGAAAACTGGTTTTTTCGACAATCGGTAGGTAACTGATAAGATGATGTATTTATTTTTTAATTCCTTCTTGAAGATACTGCTCCGGTAACCAAATTTGCATTCCTTGCGGTTAAAAGTGATGATCTTACAGCTATTCATTTCCAATGCTTCCAGTGATTCAAACACATCCTTTTGCTCCACTCCGTAAGCGCCTATGTTCTGAATTGGCGCTGCTCCAACATTTCCCGGGATGAGTGAAAGATTTTCCAGTCCACCCAGATTAGCACTGATGCACCAGCAAACGAACTGATGCCAGTTTTCGCCGGCTTTTGCCTTCACCAGTGTACTTTCTTCAGTTTCATCCTTTAACTCAATCCCCCGGGTGATAATTTTCATGACAACACCGTCGAAGTCTTTGGTAAAAAGAATGTTGCTGCCACCATTAAGAATCAGGAACTTTTTGTCGCGCCAAAATCCTTTACTGATGAAGCTGACGATTTCATCATCATTTTTAAGTTCAACAAAATACTTTGCTTTTACATCAATTCCAAAGGTGTTAAACTGTTTCAGCGGGAAGTTTTCTTTGATCAGCATGTTTCATTAATTTATCATTATCATAAACTCAGAAAAGCAGGAATATTGTTTTAAAGAATCCCTCCTCTTTCATATTGACATTATCCGGATT
>JACZJL010000109.1 GCA_014860585.1 Bacteroidales bacterium
CCACGCACCATTCAAATATCCAAACAAACCAAGGTAACTTTCATATTCCCTTTTGATATAAAGCGATTCAATGGTAAAGTTATTTCCATCGTAAGCACCGGAGAACGGATTGATTTCGCTACCAATAGGCTCCCATCCCAGCCCGTTAAACCAGGTTTCGGTTTCTGTGGCATCAATATCAGCAGTTTGAAGGAAGAATTTACCACTAAAGGTATTGCCGGCGTTGGTTTCAACAGATAACCAATAAAGATTTTCAAGACTTGCAATCAGGTAAGGATCTTCCTGGGTTCCTGTTCCTTCAGGTGGTATTGGGGTAGGATCATCAAGCGTGGCCGGTGCCGGGCAGCAAGGCGCAGAAACCGTACCCGCCTCAAAAGGATAAGCCGTAAGGCAAAGTTCAGCAGGTCCGGATAACACATCTGTATCATCCGTATTAACTTCATTGGAAAAAACCGGTGAAGATGTATTGGGTTGTGTGGCAGCAAACGGATCATGTTTGCCCTGGTTGTCACCCTGTATTGTAACAGGGTTTGTGCAAATAAGCATCACCGGCAGAAGAAGCAGAGCGGCGATTAACATCCGAAAGTGAGATTGTTTTTTCATAAGGCTTTTTTTTAAGTGTGAGAAAGATACTACATTTTGGATAAGGCTTTTACCTGCAACGTCAAAAATTCCGAGGTGTGTGTTTCCCGGGGATTGGCAAAAAAAATCTATCGTACTTGCGTTGCCCATCGGGTTCGGGAAAACGGTGATCTGATGCTTTCCGGCTTCAGTTTCGATGGTTGCAACGCTGGGGTTGAGATGAAGGGTATCTTGCCCACAAATTTGCAACGAATCGTTTCTTGTGAGGTTGATAACCCAAACTGAGTCAACAATTGAACTAAAGCCTGAACCAGTGAAACTGATCAGGTAATCTTGTCCGTAGGACTGCAACAAGACGATTACCATGAATAGAATGAAAGTAAATTTCTTCATTTTAAAAGAGGTTAGGTTATTACATCATTTTCTTTGGTAATGTGGAAAACATGAAAACACCAACAGGCAAAGCTCACTGCAGATTCATTTATTTTTTAATAATTTTGGAAAAACAACTGATTCGAAAGATACTAAAAAAAAAAGCAATACACATACATTTAATGCAAATAAAAATTACATCGATTGGGAAAGGTTTAATGAAAAACATTTCTAATGAATCTAACAAAAGGTTGTCAATACCAGGAGAGTGCATGAAATGAACAGCATCCATGAGGAATGGGATGGAAAAATAAACGGCAGCAATGCTTCTGAAGGGGTTTATTTCTGGACCTGCGACTACCAGACCCTGGACAGAACGGGAAAAATTGTGAATCGCTCACAGCAGGGAAGCGTGACGATGCTGAGGTAAACTACCCCTGATGATTCAACAGCTTATTGACAAAGGAGGTGATGTCATAACTGCCGTTAAATACCTGGTGCAACTCGCTGAGGATCGGGTATTCATCAGGCTCAACTCCCTTCTCCTGCAATTCCCTGTAAAAAATATTCACAGCAATTCGTCCTTCCAGCACTACCTTTTCGGAAATATTATCGGTGAAAAACCCTTTTCCAATGAGCAAACCCAGTGTGCGGTTGCGACTTAGATCATTCAGCGAAGTCAGGGCAAAATCGCCAATACCGCAATAGTTAAATAGGGTTTTCTTTTTGCCGCCAAAAAGCAGCAGGATATGCCGCATCTCACTCAGTGCTTTCGTGAAAATCATAAATTTGAGGTTGGGCGATTCAAACTGGGCATCTACCACACCGATGGCGATGGCGTAAATGTTTTTTAAAATGCTCAGCATCTCAACCCCCCGGATGTCAGCCGAAAAATCAATATAAACGGAAGTATTTCTAAAAACCTCCTGAAAGACACTGAAAAGCGCCCCCTCATCAGCGCCAAGTGTAAAAGAAGTCGGCTGGTTATTAATGATCTCCCTGGCAAACGAAGGCCCTTTCAGCGCACAAACAGGGTTGGGCAATTGTTCCTTGAGCGATTCAACAATGGTTTGATGCTGGTTACCAAATCCTTTGGCAAGATTTACAATGATGGAGTGGGGATGAATGTTCTGGTTAGTCAAAAAATCAACGACCACAACCGATGGAATGGCCACAAAGACGATGGCTTCATGTTGCAAAAGCGAAAAATCTGTAGCAGCCTTTAACCGGTTTTCCAGCAGAATGTTGGGGAAATATTTTTTATTGATATGCACGGAGTTAATGGTATCGACGACCTCTTTCTCGATGGTGATCAGCGTGACATCCAGCTCCGGCTTCCTGGTGAGTACATTGCCCAATGCGGTGGCTATGGCCCCTGCGCCGAGAAAATAGATCTTTTTTTGTTGTTGATTATTCATTTTTATCTTCCGTGTTTAATGGATTGACTGTGCCAAAGTGTTTAAGATGATCAGCCCAACGTGCGGGATTCCTCCATTTTAACCAGGCGCCTCTCAAACTGTTTAGTTCAACGGGTTCGTAAAACTTAATTGCAAATAAAAGGAGTGGAAAGATGAGGAGTAACATCGTTTTTACCCCAATTCCTGTCCAGAAACCAAGTGATGCCGTCAACGATGCAACAAAGTAAATTGCAACCCCGGAAAGCAGTAATTTTAAAATTCGTGCAAACTCATAATTTATCGGGTAATACCGCTGCGAATAAATATAAAACATGATGGTCATCATTAGGTTAGCCAACACCGATGCCACTGCAGCGCCCTGGATGCCAAACATAGGGATCATCAATAAATTGATGCCGATATTAAACACTGCCACAATCAAAACAATCACAATGGTGTATTTGGTTTTTTTCACATAATGCAACCCCATCGAAATCACGCTGTTCAGGCCCCTGAAGATCACTGCGAGGCAAAGCATGGGAATTACGTTGTAAGCCAGCAGGTATTCATCGTTGGATGCAGCAAAAACAGCAATCACCTCTTTTGCGTAAAAAATCAGAATCAATGCAAGGCCTGTCATGGCATAGGTGAAATAGGTCGTCACCCGGGCAAAGTAGCGGCGGGCTTCAGGTTGGTCGAAAATTTTGTAGGCCAATGGGGCAAAACCCAGCAGAAAGGACTGAACCATAAAGAGGTGGATGACGCTGGCCACTTTATAACCTACTGAATAGATCCCCACTTGGGAATAATCGAGGAAATATTTGATCAGGTACCGATCGCTCAATGCCAGCGCCATGGTAGCTACCGTAGATAAAACCAGCGGAATGCTGAATAGGCTGAGCTCTTTCAACATGGTCATATTGAAAGAAAACCTCATATTTTTCAGTAAAAACGGGAAAGTGCCCATTGTCACCAGTACGTTGCCAAGTAACTGACTCAGAATGATTCCTTTTACTCCCATTTTTAAAATCACGATAAAATAAATGTTAAGCAGAAGGATAGTCACAAATTTGAGGATAACCAGCGAGATGAACAGCAACGATTTTTCTTTCAGCCTGAAAAGTTCAAATGGGACGCGGTTAATCGCTTCCAGCGCCACCCAAAGCCATAAAATCAGGAAATAATCGGAAAAATTACCATGGTCAAAAAAGAGGTTGGAAAACCAGGAATTGAAAGGATAAAAAGCGACGTTGACGATCACAGCGAGCGTCAGTGTAGCGGCAAAAGTCGTAAATACGATCATTTTGCGCCGGTCTTCATTTTGCTCTGCGGCAAACCAACGCATCATTCCGGCAGTAAGACCGAGGCTCACGATGGTAGTAAAAAACTGGCTGGTTACCTCCAGAATTGAAAAGATACCGTATTCAGCCGTGGTCAGGTGAGTGGTGTATAAAGGCAATAAAATAAGCCCGATGATCTTTGTGCTAAGATTGCCAAGGCTATAGATGGCCGTGTGCTTCACGGTATTTCTCAGGTGATCAAGCATCGTTGAATTGCTTTTGGGCTGTTTTGATGCTTACATTCAACTCAAAACCAATCAGCAGAATGATGGAATTGAAATAAACCCATAACAGAAACACCAACAATGTCCCGATCGAACCATAGAGTGCGTTGTAGCGGTTAAAATTCTCGATGTAAAAGTTAAAAGCATAAGTTGTAAGCAACATCAGGGCTGAGGTAAAAATGGCGCCGGTGGAGAAAAACTTGTATTCCTTCTTTTTGGCCGGGGCATAATAATAAAGGAAAGAAATGGAAAACAGGAAAAGGGAGATAATCAACAACCACCTTGCAATCTGGATGAGGATGATAGTAAAATTGTTGGTTAAAAATCCCTGGATGACAAAAAAGCTAAGAACCCTTCCTCCAATCACAAATAGTGAAATAGCCAGTATCACAAGTACCGAGAGTAAAATCACCAGGAAAAGGCTCACCAGTCGTTGTTGGATGAACGACCTGGTTTCCGTAACATGGATGGAGGAATTGAACCCTTCGATGATGGAGTTGATGCCGTTGGTGGAGAAATAAAGCGCAAGGATGAAACCCAGTGAAAGCAGGTCGCTGCGGGGCTGTGTAATGATGTCTTCAAGTGTGGATGAAACATATATCCAGAGCGAGGAGGGAATGACATCTTCGAGGAAACGAAGCAATTCTTCCTGAAAACCGGTGATCGGGACAAATGGAATAATGGTGAAAAAAAACAACACAGTAGGAAAAAGTGCCAGGAAAAAATCGAAAGAAATGGAGGATGCCCGCAATGTCAACCTGCCCTCAAAAAGTCCCTTGAAGAAGAAAATGAGCACATTTAAGAGCGGAAGTCCTTTGTTTCCCGGTAAAACAATCTTTTTCAGCGACTTAATAATGAATGCCAGCCCATCGCGCAGCGACTGAATGTTCTTTTTTCCAAGCAGGGCAAGATATTTATTATTCGGATCAAGCAAAGTAAAGAAGTTTAATGGTTAAAAATCAGCTTTTAAACTCATGTCCAGACTCTTTATCTGGTGCGTCAATGCACCGGAGGAGATAAAATCAACGCCGGTTTCGGCATATTGCCGGATGTTGTCGATGGTAATTTTACCGGAAGCCTCTGTTTCATAACGACCTGCAATCCTATCAACGGCTTCTTTCAGGTCGGCAAGGTTGAAATTATCGAGCATAATCCTGTCAACACCCCCGGTCTCGAGTACCTGCCCGAGTTCATCAAAATTTCTGACCTCAATTTCAATTTTCAGATGTATTGATTTCTCCCTGAAATAATGATGAACGGCATCAATTGCCGCCTTGATGCCACCCGAAAAATCGACATGATTGTCCTTGATCATGATCATATCGTAAAGTCCCATCCTATGGTTGTATCCGCCGCCGGTTCTTACTGCCATTTTCTCCAGTTCACGAAGGTTAGGTGTGGTTTTTCTTGTGTCGAGCAGCCGTGTATTCAGACCTGCCAGTTGGTTGACCATCAAACGGGTGGATGTGGCAATACCGCTGAGCCGTTGCATAAAATTCAGGGCAAGCCGCTCACCAGAGAGTATAGAAATCACTTTACCGGAAACAGAAAAAGCGACATCTCCGTTTTGTACCGACTTTCCATCTTCCATGAAAGAATTAAATTGCAGATCGGGGTCAATGGCTTTGAAAACTTTTTCAGCAATACCAATCCCACAGATCACGCCCTCTTGCTTAACAAGAAGATTGGCTGTACCGGAGGCTGAGATGGGAATTGTTGCCAGGGAGGTGTGATCTCCGGCGCCAATATCTTCCGCCAAAGCATGCTTTATGATTTCATCAATTGTCATCTGAAAAATTTATTTGCAAAAGTAGACAAACCAAACAACACAATCCATATTAGCATCCTGATTGCCGGCAAATTTGCGAAGTAAGACATTACCAGGTAATAACCATTCTTTCACTATCGTTCGGAAAGATAATTGTAGGGCAGGTGATAGTAGACGGATCCCCGTCCGGCGGCTGTTCCGATGCTTTCCGGAAATTCATTGTCATGGGGTAAATTTTTCGTGGCTTTCCATCAAATTTCACAATATCACCCAGGTTGTCAAAGCCATGAAAAACTAACCGGATGTTGTTGAATTTACTTTGATAACTACCTTCGGTTTTTTTGAATTCGACTTCATTGATTCCAGGTTTGTAGATCATTTGCCGTAGGTGATAATTTCCGCTTTCGAAAGCATAGGTTACACCGTCATCTTCATAATATTCCCATGCAAGATCAGTTGTTTGATTGCTTTTGTACAAGTGGATAATGAGTGTATCAGAGGGTTGCTCGCTGGTATGTTGCACCGGCGATTGCATGGGAATCATGCTTCCGGCCGCAACAAAAACCGGCAGTTTGTCAAGCGGACAATCGGTGAAAATTTCCTGTTTTCCGTCAAATTTCTGATCAGTGTAGAAATCATACCATTCGCCCTCCGGAAGATAGGCTTTGGTGATTTCTTTTGTGCTTTCGACAGGGATAACCAACAGGGAAGGGCCAAAAAGGAACTGGTGTTCGTAGGCAGTTGAATAAATCTTTTCATCGGAAGCATAATTGATGGCTAAACTCCGGTTCATGGGCATTCCGTTGAGGGTTGATTCGCGCATTGAGGTATAAACATAGGGCAACAGGTTGTACCGGAGTTGGATGTAGTTACGGGCAACGTTCTCGGTAAACTCGCCAAACACCCATGGTTCCTGACTTATCGAGTTGTAAGTTGTGTGTCCTCTGAAAAATGGAGTGAATGCGCCGATTTGTATCCAGCGTGCGAACAGGTCAGGCGTGCAGTTCCCACCAAATCCTCCTACGTCTGAACCTGTGAACGAAAGTCCGGACAAGCCCAGGCTGCTAACGAGCTTAACACCCACCATCATGTGATGGTCGGTGGCCTGGTTATCGCCGGTCCAGAGGATCGTGTAACGTTGCATCCCTGCAAAACCGGCACGGGTAATGTTCATCGGCCGGCGCCCGTTGAGCAGCTTTTTCGTACCTTCAAAGGTAGCTCGCGCCATCTGCATTCCATACATATTCTTGGCCTGGCGGTAGGTGGTTTTGTTCCCGTTCCAGTCGAATTCGATCAGATTGGGAACCTGTTGACCCCAGGTGGCAATCTCATTCATATCGTTCCAAAATCCTTCAATACCATCCTCAACATAGCCTTTAAACTTTTCGCCCCACCATTTTCTTCCTTTCTCGCTGGTGTAGTCGGGAAAATGACACCAACCCGGCCACACTTGTGCCGTCCAGTCAGTTCCGTCGGGGTATTTCACAAACAGATTTTGCGCCACACCTTCATCATAAGCCTTGTATCCCTTTTCCACTTTAATCCCCGGATCAACAATCACCGCAGTTCTGAAATTTATCGCTTTCAAATCGTTCAACAACTTTGCCGGTTGAGGAAATTCTACCGGGTTCCATGTAAAAATCTTGTAATTGTCCATGTAATGAATGTCAAGGTAAATGACATCGGCAGGGATTTTCTTCTCACGGAAAGTTTGAGCAATGCGCAACACCTCCGTATCAGGGGTGTAGCTCCACCGGCATTGCTGGTAGCCCAACGACCAGAGCGGCGGCATCTCCATACGGCCGGTCAGCCAGGTATAGGATTTCAGGATGTCGGCTATATTTTTATGATAAATGAAATAGTAGTCCATTTCGCCGTCATCAGCCGAAAAATAGGAAAAGCGGTTGTTTGATGCGCCAAAGTTGAAGATAGTTTTGTGGGTATTGTCAAGGTAAATTCCATAATTTAACCCGTTGTGAACTCCAATATAAAAAGGGATTGAAGCGTAGAGCGGGTCTGAGTTTCCGTCATAATGCGGGTTGTCGGTGTTCCAATGCTCGTAAGCTTCTCCCCGGCGATTGAGACTGCCGGTTTTTTCGCCAAGCCCGATGAATTTTTCACCCTCCTGCATCACTTTATAGGTCGTCACTTCCGTGCCAATCCATGAAGTGCCGAACTTTGGATCATCCTCACTGATTACCCTTCCATCTTTGGTTTTAAAAGTGAACCTCACCGGTTTTTTGGTCATGTGCAGCTCCAGAGAATCAGTGGTAATAAAGAATCCGTTGTTGTCCTCGCCATAGTCAAAGTTACCCCGGATCGGAGATCCAACCACCGAAAAAGAAAAATCCGGAATGAACGTTTTGGCAATTCGGATTCGAATTATATTTTGAGAAAAAATGGTAACAATGGCCGAACCATTGGTGGTTTTGATCGTAAATGTTTGGTTAGCCGGGTTTCGCTCCAATTTCGTGAAATCGCCGAGGCTGTTGTTTAAGTTGTTTTGTGTCATTGCTGAAATGCTGAAAAAGGAAAGGAAAAAAGCTAAAACTCTTGTTTTCATGGATAATAAAATATGTTGAAGAATTCGATTTGCCTGCAAATGTACCGGTTTTCTGCAAAGTCTCATGCAATTTTTTGCACAAAGAGCAGTGTTGAATTGACATTACGACCCCCTGAATAAATAAGAGAAAGGCTACGCTAACTTTAGCAAAATGATCACTTCGTCCGATCTTTTACTCTGAATTCAACAATGGGGTGGAAACAACAAAGGGTTTGTTAAACAGCCTGATATTTTACCCAAATATTTTAAACACGAAAACACCCTGTATTTGGTTTTCAACGACTTCTTTTTATTCTTCTTCCATAAACGGATAGCGATAGTCAGTCGGGGCGTCGAACGTCTCTTTAATTGATCTTGGAGAAACCCAGCGTAAAAGATTGAGGTAGGAACCTGATTTATCATTGGTACCTGAGGCTCTTGCTCCACCGAATGGCTGCTGCCCAACGACCGCCCCGGTGGGCTTGTCGTTGATGTAGAAGTTTCCGGCAGCATTTTCCAGCATCTTTGTGGCTGTTTCGATGGCGTAGCGATCGTGAGCGAAGATGGACCCGGTTAATGCGTAGGGTGAGGTTTTGTTCACCAGATCAAGCGTTTCTTCAAACTTCGCGCCGTCGTAAACATAAACAGTGAGCACCGGTCCGAAAATCTCCTCCTGCATGGTCACATAATGTGGATCCTCAGTGCGGAGCACGGTAGGTTCGATAAAATATCCAACAGATTTATCGTAGTTGCCACCAGCCACCACTTCAAGTCCGTCGCTTTTGGCCCGGGCGATGTAACCGGTTATTTTGTTAAATGCGGGCTCGTCAATCACTGCGTTGATAAAATTCCGGAAGTCCTCCACAGTTCCCATTCTGAAAGATTTGAGGTCGGCAACTAAAAGCCTTTTCACTTCCGGCCACAACGACTGGGGAATATAAGCGCGCGAGGCTGCCGAGCATTTTTGCCCCTGGTACTCAAAAGCACCGCGTGATAAGGCTGTAGCTACCTGTGCAGGGTTGGCCGTATGGTGCACCATCACAAAGTCTTTGCCCCCTGTTTCGCCAACGATTTTGGGATAAGTATTGTGAATCATCACATTATCTCCAATCGCTTTCCACACTTTTTTAAACACCTCTGTGGAGCCGGTAAAATGTACTCCCACGAAATCGGGATGCTCCGACATCACTTTCCCACCCACCGGACCGTTCACGTTTACCATATTAATTACCCCATCGGGCAAACCGGCTTCCCTGAAAATTTCCATCAGGACGGCTGCTGAGTAAATCTGCGTGGCTGCTGGCTTCCATACTACCACATTACCCATGATGGCCGGAGATGAGGGAAGGTTCCCTGCAATGGAGGTGAAATTAAACGGTGTCATAGCATACACAAATCCTTCAAGCGGCCGGTACTCCATACGGTTCCAGACACCCTTCGAGGAGTTGGGCTGCTGTTTGTAAATCTCAGTCATGTACTGCACATTAAAGCGGAAAAAGTCAGCCATTTCACAGGCAGCGTCAATTTCGGCCTGGTAAATATTCTTTGACTGACCGAGCATGGTGGCTGCATTGATCTTTGCCCGGTACTTTCCGGCTACAAGGTCGGCTGCTTTAAGGAAAATGCTGGCCTTGTGCTGCCAGGGAAGCGCCTGCCACTTCTTTCGGGCAGCCAGCGCAGCATCAATGGATTGAATAACATGTTCGCGTTCGCCCTGGTAATAATATCCAAGCAGATGGCTGATCTCATGTGGCGCCCTGATCTCTCTTTTGTCCATAGTTCTCACCTCTTCACCACCTATAAACATAGGAATGTCAACTACTTTCGATTTCATTTCTTTCAGCATTGCTTTAACCTTCACTCTTTCGCTGCTGCCTGGAGCATAATTCAATACCGGTTCGTTGAATGCTTTGGGTACTTCAAAAAATCCATGTGGCATAATTTTGCTATTTATTTGATTTATAATTAATTACTAAACAATTTCAAAAGAAGGTAATCAACTGCAAAATTAGATCATTTGATCTAGCAAGAAAGCTTCAAATGACCCCGATGTTCATAAAATTAGTTAAAGCAGGGGATTTAGGGTTGTTTAAAGAGGGTAGGGGAGCGACGGTTTGCAAATCTCCGTTCATTTGTAAATGGCAATGATTCACTTCTCTCTATCTACAAGTTATTGACTCAAAGTGGATGGAATTGCCAAATACTTTTATTTTTGCAGGTAAATTCTTATTTTATCATCATCGAATTCATCGCATAATCGAAATAAATAATTGATAATCAAAACATTTTGACATGAAAAAAATGATCTATGCTCTCCTGGCATTCAGCTTAATCATCTCAGGCTGCGGGCAGACTACAAGCAATAAAGTTAAAGCACCAGTAAGTAAAGTAACACACCCGGAATGGTCCCAAAACGCCAACATCTACGAAGTCAACCTGCGCCAGTACACCGAAGAAGGCACCCTTGGCAGCTTCATCAAACATATGCCCCGGTTAAGAAATATGGGGGTCGATATTCTCTGGTTCATGCCGATTCATCCGATCGGTGAACTGAACCGCAAAGGCACACTGGGAAGCTATTACTCAGTACAGGATTACAAACAGGTGAATACTGAATTTGGCAGTATTGAAGAGTTTCAGATGGTAGTAAAACTTGCCCATGAATTGGGGATGTATGTCATTATCGACTGGGTCGCCAACCACACCGCATGGGATCATGACTGGGTGACCCGCCACCCCGACTGGTACGCGAAAAACGAAAAAGGGGAAATGTTTTACCCGGCTGACTGGAAAGATGTGGTACAATTGGATTATAACAACATGGAGATGCGCGATGCGATGATCGACGCACTCAAATTCTGGATCACCGAAGCTGATATTGACGGCTATCGTTGCGATGTGGCATCCATGGTTCCCACTGATTTTTGGGAAAATGCACGCATGGAACTCGACAAAATAAAGCCGGTGTTTTTGCTCGCTGAAGCGGATAAGGAAGAATTGCTGATGAATGCTTTCGACATGGATTATGGTTGGAAACTTCACCACATCGCCAATGAGATTGCTCAGGGAAAAGCCAATGCCAACGATTTACAAAGGTATTTTGATGATCTCGACATTACATTCCCTCAGGGCGCTTACCGCATGAACTTTACCTCCAACCATGACGAAAATACCTGGAAAGGCACTGAATTTGAACGACTGGGAGATGCCGCTCAAACATTCTTTGTTTTGATGGCCACCGTCCCCGGAATGCCTCTGATTTACACCGGTCAGGAGGCAGCAATGGACAAAAGACTCAATTTCTTTGAAAAAGATGTGGTAGATTGGAAGGATATACCACTACTACAATTCTACCGGACTTTGCTCAACCTGAAGAAGAGAAGCCAGGCGCTCTGGAATGGCAACGCAGGTGGTCCAATCAAACGTATTTACACTCACCAGGATGAATCGGTG
Source organism: Bacteroidales bacterium (assembly GCA_014860585.1). NCBI lineage: Bacteria > Pseudomonadati > Bacteroidota > Bacteroidia > Bacteroidales > Bacteroidales bacterium. Next base: position 11,679 of record JACZJL010000109.1, read on the forward strand.
TATGCTTATACACGTTCCAAAGAAAACAACACGATATGTGTAATTCTAAATCTGTCTGGCAAAGAAACCTCATTCCAACTGCAGGGCGAAGGATATGAAGCCATATACAAAAACGTATTTTCCGGAGAAGCTCAACCCATCTCCAAAGAGCAACAATTGACCCTTGCTCCCTGGGAATACCTGGTATTAGAGAAATAAACTTCTGCGTTCGACGATCCGGCAGGTTTAAAGAATCATGATTTTCTGGTTGAAACTTACTTTTCCGCCATTAACGGTAACAATATAAAGGCCTTTCAGGTTGCCGGAAATTGTTTTTGAACTTCCCGGTGTTATGCGGGATTGAAACACGGTTTGCCCTGTAATCGAATAAACAGTGACGTCAAAAAGTTGATCAACCAGCGCTGAATCTTTTGCCTCAAGGTAAAGTTTATCGCAGATGATCCTAGCACGGATCGGAATGCCCGGCATAAATTCGTCAATTTCGGTTGAGCCATCAAGATAAAGCCATTGGTAAGCCTGGCCGAATTGTGTGCGCCACAGCAACTCGTTGTGTTGCCCTCCGGGAACTACTTTCAGGTAAAGTTCCGAATCGTCAAAACCGGCAGCCTGCAAAGTGTCCATCATCAGGTTCATCTGCTGAACGAGGCCGCCGCTCTCGTTGGTTCCCCCCATCATATAATAGCGCATCGGGTATACTTTTCCTGTCTGATAGGCAAAAATGTAACTTGAATCGCTGAACCAGAATGAGGGAGAAAAAACACCAGCTTTGCTTAAGATTTCCTGGTATTTCAACCCGATATAATGAGAGATCAGCCCACCGAGTGAACTCCCCATCACACCGGTATGCTCACGTTGTGGCTTTGTGCGGTAATGCTCATCAATGTAAGGCTTAAGTGTTTCTACGATAAATTTTGCATACAGATCGCCATCGCCGCCTCCGTATTGCTGGTTCGGCCAGGGAGTGTATTCGGCTATACGGTAAGTGCCTCCATTGTCAATCCCAACCACAATTGGCACCTCTTTTCCATTGCTAAAAAGGGAATTTAGCGTTTCATCCACCTCCCATTCGCCGGCAAAAGAAGTGTACAGATCGAAAAGGTTTTGCCCATCGTGCATATAGAGCACGGGATAATCCTTTCCTGATGTTTCATAATCGGGGGGAAGGTACAACCAGATGCGACGTGTACGGTTGAGTTGCGGCATAAAAAACGCATTGTCCATGATCACCACATTTTCTGCTGCCGTAGTCCCCGGTCCGCCAAGGTCTTCCCAACTCAGGATGGTTAGCAACAAGGTGTCTTGAGTACCGAAAGTGAATGTCCGGTTGGGCAGGTACCCGCCTGTTTCGTTTCCCTCCACTGTTGCCCAGCTTCCACGGGTAAATTTAAACTGTATAGTTCCTGTGCCGTTGATCACAATCTGGGGTTGCCCGTTTGTGTTGGATTGAAGGATGAAGGTTGCATTTCCCGGGTCCCAGCCGTTGAAACTTCCAGCTATGAAAATGTTATCCTCCGGTGGAGTATTGGCCGGTATCGAAGTCACAATCATGGTTACCTCTGCAGCCCTGGCAAAAAGCACTATGAGGAACATGAACAAAAGAAAGAAAAAGTTTTTCATGGCGTGTGTATGATTATTTGCTATCCATAAATTTGGACAAAAGTACGGAAAAAGGATGTAACTGATTTCTCCAACAGAAGGTCAGGGTGCTTGTAATTTCAAGACTACGTTTTACAACACTGAATTGGTGAAAACAAAATTGTATGCGATGTGAAAAGCGATTCTTCATCTGTGGATGACTTTCAAGATGAAAGGATTGCAAAATGAGTGTTTCAAATACAATATGAAAAATGACAAGGTCAGGTTTCCCGCCCTCTGTTTTCATCAAGTCCAGCCTGCTATTGCCAAGCTCAAAAAGCACAACTGAAAATCAATATTTATTCTTTCACATTCAAATGCAGTCTGATTTTTTCCAAATTTTTCAATCAATCGCAGCTCTGAACTAACTTTTTCTACTTTTGTGCTCGTGCAGAATGTCATAAATCATGCTTCAGCACTCTGTTTCGGGGAAATTAATCATTAAATCTTTCATATGAAACGGCTCTTTTTCTTCGTGTTATCTTTTCAACTTTTTGTAAACGGGGGATTACTGTCTCAAAACCCTCAGATTATGGTTCAGATGAGGCACAGTGATGAGGTGAATTCAGCGGTGTTTGCTCCCGACGGCAGGGCTGTAGTTTCGGGATCAGCTGATAACACGGTCAAAATCTGGGACACCAAAACCGGATACCAGACAGATACTTTAAACATCAGGTTGTATGTATCCACTGTGGCGGTTACACCTGACGGCTCAAAAATCCTGGTAAGCACTTCGCGTAACCTTATTGTACTTGATTACGAATCTAAGAAAACGTTATTCAAAATCCCGGACCTTAAGAGTGCAGTCCATATTCATTGTTCAGCCGACAGCAAATATGCTGTATTGTCTTGTACAGATGATGTGAGCAGAATTGTGGACCTGGAGGCAGGCAGGGTGGTTTCACAACTTTATTATGAATATGTGGAATGCTCGGTTTTTTCGCCGGATATGAAATACCTTGTAATTTGTGGCGTCAATCGAATTAACGGTGGACTGGGGATACCTGATCTTTATGACATTGAACTTATCCGGGCGCCAAAAAAGATTGGAACACTTGGGTTTGATAACTGCCATGCAGTAACCTTCTCACCTGATGGCAAGTACCTGGCTGCGGGAACTCACAATGGTGCAATTATGATCTACAATATGAAGAGTAAGAAAAAGGAGGGACGAAAGATCGGCAATCATTCTCCAAATAAGGATTATTATGTCAGTTGCATAAGTTTCACGAAAGATGGAAAATACCTGATTTCGGGCTCACAGGATCATACAATAAAAATATGGGATCCTTTAACTGGTAACCTGATCAGAACACTGGATGACTTTACCGATGATATTAACTCAATAGATATATCACCTGATTCAAAGAAGATGATTTCCACGTCCTTCGAAAATGTGATCAGGTATTGGGATATTGAATCAGGAAAAGAAGAACAGGTATTTAAATCGGAGGCCTCGGTGGTTTATGCAGTGGATATTTCGCCCGATGAAAAGTTTTTCATTGCCGGGTGCGGGGATAAGACGGTCAAACTATTCGACAACTATTACGGGAACCTTGTAAGAGTAATGGAAGGGCACAAGTACCTGGTGAAATTTGCCTGTTATTCACCCGATGGCAAATATATTTTAAGCGCTTCAACAGATAAAATTACAGATGATTATCAGGGCGATGTAATTCTGTGGGATGCAGCATCCGGACAACAATTAAAATATTTCACCTGCTCAGGCAGTGTTAACTCAATTGATTTTTCACCGGACTCAAAGCAGTTCCTGGTCTATGATTTTAACCCATTTGTTTATAACGTTTTAAACGGTGAACAAAAATCTTTGAATTTTTCTGACCTGGCAGCCTGGATGCCTGATTCAAAAACAATTTTGGTGGCCATGAATACCAGCTCAGAAAACCTGCGGCTAAGAATTATGGACCCGGTTTCGGGCAACATCCTGAAAACAATGTACGACTTAGGTTCTGGCGGTATTACCTCGCTATTTTTATCGCACGACAGGAAATTTGCTGCCATAACTTCTGACAATAAGCTCACTGTCTTTAATACAGCAAGCGGCAAAGTCGTTTCAACCCTCGACATAGATTCCTATTATGCCCGATCCATTGCTTTTTCATACGATGCTTCCCTGCTTGCTGTTACATCCTTTAAAAGAGTTGATTTCTGGGAAATTGCAACAGCTACAAAAATCAGAAGTATCGGGCTTCATCAGAATTTTGTGGAATCCATCAAGCTAAGCAAGGATGGTAAAACAATGCTGACCGGTTCGCAGGATGGAACCATCAGAAAAACCAACCTGACCAACGACCGGTCAATCGCTTTTATCGGCGACGGCACAGGGAAGGAGTGGATCATGTTTGACAATGACGGATTCTGGGACGCTTCAACAAGGGTGGGAAGTCTGGCTACACTTAATATTCCGGGTAAAATTGCAGGGGTGGATCAGTTTGCTGCATGGACCAACCGACCGGATAAAATTTTTGAAAAATTTGGTCTGCGAGACCAGGAATTGATCACCCATTACAAAAATCAATACCTGAAACGTCTGAAAAGGCAGGGACTCAATGAAAGTCAGCAAACTGACCTTTCTGACATTCCGGTTACAGAAATTAACGAGATGACTCAAAACGGGAAAAATGTTACTTTAACGTTTTCATTTACAGACAACTCGAATGCGATCACTTCGTACAACATTTTTATGAATGATGTACCGGTTTTTGGGGCAAAAGGAAAACTGTTGGCTGATAACCGGACTGCTATTGTTGAGGTTGTTGAGCTGACTGCAGGCGAAAATAAAATTGAAGTCTCATGCACCAACAGCCGCGGGATTGAAAGCTACCGGGCATTAACATCAGCAAAATACGAGGGTGAAGTGGCCAAAAACCTTTATTTTATTGGGTTTGGTGTGTCGAGGTATCAATTTTCTGAATTAAACCTGAAATATGCCGACAAAGACGCCACCGACCTCGAAAAAGTGATGCAGGGAATGAAGGGTAAAGGTTTTGAAAATGTATTCACAATGACGCTTTTAAATGAAGATGTGACGCCGGCGGCGATCAAAAAAGCAAAGGAATTTGTACAAAATGCAAAACCCGACGACACCTTTGTCCTGTTTATTGCCGGCCATGGTATGCACGACAAAGACGCCGACGCCACCTATTATTATCTGACTTCCAATGCCGACCTCAATAACCTGAAAAACACCGCTGCCGATTTCGAAACCATCGAAGACTTGTTGCAGGGGATTCCTCCCCGCAACAAACTTTTCCTCATGGATGCCTGCGAAAGTGGTGAAATGGATGAAGAATTCCAAACCAGCCAGATTGCCCAGGCTGACCTGAAATGGATGCAATCACGCGGTATGAAAAGGATCGAAACGAAATCAACCGTGCAGCCAACCCAATCATCAGGCCGCAGCTATCTTGCACAGAAAGACCGCTTCATTTACAACGATTTGATCCGCCGAAGCGGCGCCATCGTCTTTTCCTCTTCAAAAGGAGGGGAACTGAGTTATGAACGCAGCGATATCGAAAACGGGTTGTTTACCGAATATATTCTAAAAGCCTTTACTACTGACGTAGCCGATACCGACAGCAATGGCCTGGTCAGTACCAGTGAATTGAGGGATTATGTTTCAGCGCAGGTGGCTCAAAGTAGCGGTAACCTTCAGCATCCGACCGTTGACAGGGATAATATATTCCAGAAGTTTGATTTTCAGGTGACAAAATAAGCAGAGTTGAGGTTGACTTCACAAACACAATTGTCATTTAATTTGCCGAAAAAACTAACTTTGCAGGAATTAAAACACCGCAATTCATTCACTAAATTGAAATAACAATGTTTAAACCAGAAGTTTACAAACAACGGCGCGATGCGCTGAAAGCTAAAATGAACAGGGGAATCGCCTTCTTTCCCGGAAATGAAGAATCGCCGATGAACTATGCTGCCAACACGTTTCACTACCGCCAGGACAGCACGTTTCTTTATTTTTTCGGTCTCGATATGCCCGGTCTTGCCGGTGTGATTGACCTTGACGAAGGAAAAGATTACATTTTCGGAAATGATGTGGAAATCGAAGATATCATCTGGATGGGACCACAGCCATTGATGAAAGACAACGCCATGAAGGTGGGAGTAGAGCACGTTTACCCGCATTCCGAACTTGGTAATTTTCTCAAAAAAGCAATGAATCAGGGCAGAACAATTCATTACATCCCCCAATACCGCCCGGATAACAAAATCCTGCTGGAGTCGCTCACAGGAATCAAAATTGCTGACCAGAAAGAGCGCGCTTCAGTTCCCTTGATCAAAGCTATTGTTGATCTGAGGAACATTAAGGATGAAAATGAGATCGCAGAATTGGAGAAAGCTGCAGCCATCGGTTACGACATGCATGTGTTATCAATGAAAATGGCCAAACCGGGCATCCTCGAACGCGAAATAGCCGGCGCCATCGAAGGATTGGCACTATCGGGAGGCGCCAGCGTTTCGTTCCCAATAATATTGTCGCAAAATGGAGAAACCCTCCACAACCACGATCACAGCCAGGTATTACAGGCCGGTCGCCTCATGATTACTGATGCCGGTGCAGAAACAACGATGCATTATGCCAGCGATTTTACCCGGACAATACCAGTTGGCGGAAAATTTTCGCCCAAACAACGGGATATTTACCAGATTGTACTCGACGCCAACAATGCAGCTACTGCTGCTATCAAACCCGGGGTTACCTACCAGAGTATCCATCTGCTGGCCGCACGCGTGATTGCTTCCGGTCTGAAAAATGTCGGACTGATGATGGGTGATGTGGATGAAGCGGTGCGTCAGGGTGCGCACGCGATGTTCTTCCCTCACGGTCTCGGTCACATGATGGGACTGGATGTGCACGATATGGAAAACTACGGCGAAGACTTCGTTGGTTACGACGAGGAAACCAAACGGATAAAACAGTTCGGAACGGCCTACCTCAGGCTGGGACGCAGATTGCAAAAAGGTTTTGTTCTTACCAATGAGCCGGGAATTTATTTTATACCCGCGCTCATCGCACAATGGAAAAATGAAGGTAAGTTCAGGGAATTTATCAACTACAGCAAGGCTGAAGAGTACATTGGATTTGGAGGAATCAGGATCGAGGACGATATTCTTGTAACCGAAACAGGCAGCCAGTTGATCGGGAAAAGAATCCCGGTCACTGTGGAAGAAATTGAAGCTACGATGCGCGGGTAAGTTTTACTTGGCATTTTAGAACGAAACGACAATAATAAAATAAATGGCAAAGACGACATTTTGGGACGTAATCGAAAAGACTGTTGAGAAAGTTGGAACACCACTTTCTGCAAAAGAAATTTGGGACAAGGCAAATGAACTTGGAACCCTTGGCGACCTTTCAACTTCCGGCAAAACACCTTGGGCAACAATAGCTGCTTATTGTTACACCGACATTAATAATAACGGTGAGAATTCAACGGTAATTCAAACAAGCGAGCGACCTGCTCAATTTTTTCTTAGAAAGCTTGCTAACAAAATTGACTTACAAAAGGTTCAGCAACAAAAAGACTCAGAACTAGCTAAAAAAGAAAAGCCTGAAGCCAAGAAATTTAACGAGAGAGACCTTCATTCTCTCCTAGTAGCTTATGCTTTTGGTAATAGTCATTTTAAGGCCAACTTAAAGACTGTTTTTCACGAGAATTCTACGAAAGCGACTAAGGGACAAAATGAATGGTTACATCCTGATCTTGTTGGAGTTTATTTCCCTTTTCGCGACTTCAAGTCTGAAACACTTGAAATACAAAATCATCTTTCAATTACATCAATAAAACTATTTTCTTTTGAGCTAAAAATTTCTCTGAGCTTCGGAAACCTCCGACAATCATACTTTCAGGCTGTTTCAAATTCAAGTTGGGCAAATGAAGGTTATCTGGTGACATTAAATATTGATGATGATCCCACTTTTAAAGATGAAGTAAGAAGACTAAACAATGCCTTTGGCATAGGGATAATTAAACTAAATCCTGAGAATATTTTTGAAAGTGAAATTTTATTTCCGTCAAGAATAAATCAGGAAATTGACTGGGATACAGTAAATCGATTAGCTAACGAAAATTCGGATTTCAGTGACTTTCTTAAATTAATCACAGAAGACTGTAAGCTTGGAAAAGTGAAAAGCCAGTATGACAAGGTTTTAAAAATGGAAGAATTAATGAAATATGTTAAAGACAAAGGGATTAACAACACAAAATAACAGGCATTTGAATAAATGCAGGTGAAGTGGCTTATTCAACCAAAATGTTACTCTATGGCTTTTGAAAAAGCTTACAGGCATTCGGTTCTGCATCAGCTGCTAAGCAAAGCAATCTATTGACATACAAAGCTAAAATCACAAAAGTTTAGAGCTATTGTCCCGGTCAATTTCCATAAAAAATTCAGCTTTCACTCCTCCGGTTTTCCTTCGATTTGGAGAATCAGGTCTTCCTGCTGACGGATGCGTTCACGCAATATAGAGATGTAGGTTTGATTGAGTGAGTCGGGGAAAATCCTGAAGGATTCTTCAGCCCAAACAAGCGCCGGATCGAGTAAACCTTCCATTTCGGCAGCAAGAGCAAGGTTGAAGGCAGCTCTTGCTTTTTTTGTCCGGTCCGAACTTTCTAAAGTAGTTTTCCAGTTTAATGCTGCATCAGTCCAGTTGCCTTCTTCAACCTGCGTATAGCCCCTGCGTATATGCCTGTCCCCGGCTTTAAATATGATGCGCTGAGTTTGCACAAAGTGAGGGGATATCCTGGCGCCGAAAGAAAAGGCAGATTCTTCGGCGGCAGTTTTGAGTAAATCACGGCCAGTTAAATAAAGTCCCTCTTCACTTGTTCCCCAGAAACCCTCAATCCTGTAATAAAGGGTATCATTAATCAGTTTCTGGTCCACTAACCTTGAAGAAAATGGATGAATAAAAAGCCAGCGACTGGTAAGAAATATTGTATAGAGACTATAATACCCCCCAAAAATGCTGGTATAAACCGAGTAATCAATCTTTTTGTCCATTGAACTGAGCAGAATGAGGGCATCAGCTTCATTTTCAATGCACAACGTTTTAATATTTTCGATATGACCGGTGGTAAAATCATCCGGAATTCCTGGAAGAGGAAATCCCAAACTATCGACGGTGACTGCAGAAAACCGGTTGTTGTAGTTAAGCATTCCCGCCAGGTTTTCAACAGCAGCGCGCGCATAAGCCGTGTCATAATACACCGTATCAAAATAGTCGGTGCCATAAATTTCATAAAGGGTATTTTTATTGCCCTCGTTTTCGCTCATATTATTTGCAATAAGCACCTTTTGAATGGACTGAGGAACAATGATTTTAGCCGGTTCCAAAACCTCAATATTGAAAACTTCATAGGTTTTACAGGAAATCATTACCAGGAGCAAACTCGCTAAGAATGCAACTTTAATAGTGATTCTCCACTGATTGACCTTGGTCCGGATGGTATTCATTGCTGCTGGTCAATAAGTTGATTAACGTGGTTTCCGTTCAATCACCGGAACCCATTCATACGCCCCAAGGTCAGGGGTTTTGGTTCTGTCTTCACCCTGGATGTCAACCGGAACTGTAATGGCTATCTCCGGGCTTCCTATGTTTCGGGCAGGCGAGAGGCTGTCGAGTTGCAGGTCGTTTTCCTGGTAATTAACAAATACAGGATCTTCGTTTTTGAGGGAGTTAATGTATATGGCAGGGTCTGAAATGTCCATTTCGGTTTTTAGCAGACAATGATCGAATTTTACAAGAAAATCTTCCCCCTGACTGTCCATAACCACTTCTTCCCGCTGGTTTCCGTAAATAATGCTGTTGGCAAAGTTGGAATTGAAAGGAAATATAACCGGCTGGTTGTCCTGGTTTATATAGTAATTATTGAGATAGACCGACGGCGTGTTGCGGATGCTGTAGTTCCAGTAATTACCAATGGTCGTGTGCCTGAAGTCATAGGAACCCCCAAGGGTCAGCGCCACGGCATATTGCCCGCAGTTTGTGATTACACAATTCTGAGCTGCTATGAGGTAGAACCGTGAAAGTATCCCTGCACCGGACATGTTTTCAATCATCGTATTGTTCAGGTAGAGTTGATTGCCCATAAACTCTTGCAGGGTTTCCACCTGCAATCCGATAAATCCATTCCTGATGATTGCATAATTGATCACATTGTCCACGGCGCCTTCATTAATCCAAATTCTGTCCCACTGTCCCGGCAGATATTGATAAAAACCATCCATGCGGTCGCTTTGAAAATAGACCGGCTCTTCCAATGTTCCGAGTACTTTAAGTGAGCCGCCTTTGTAAATCCACAATCCGGAACCTGAGTGAAAATGAACTTTTGTTCCCGCCTCAATAGTCAGGCTACCGGTCGAGTCAACCACAGCATAGCCATAAACGACGATTGGAAGGTCATTGGCCCAGGTTGTATCTGCACCTTCGCCTGCAACAATTTTGTATTTCGGAAGCCCCGGCCGCTCAGTATCCCAAAGAATGAATCTTGCATTTTGTCCCCAGGCGACCAGGTCAACATCCTGAACATTACCATTGGTTTCAAATACGATAGAATCGCTAACAATGAAAGGGAGCGTAGCATCGGAAGGGTCAATGGTGACCCTGGCGAAGAGGAAAAGACTATCATTCCCGGCGATTTCCACATCGTTGAATTGCATTCCCGACTGACCATCCACATTGATCGAATATCGGGAATCAGCTCCATTTGCCAGTTTAATGGAAGAAATTTTTATTCGCTCTTTTGACGTATTGTACACCCTGATTTGTTGGGTTATCGAACCAACGGTGACAAAAACAGTGTCGAAAATAATGGTATCGGAAGAGAAGGCCAGTTTCACCGATGGACTGGTATTAAAATCTTCATCCTTCTGGCAGGCTGTATTGATCAGAACCAGCGCAAGGAATAGAACAACCAGGTAGTTAAAATGCCGCAATGCCATTGGAAAAAGGCTATTAATTTTTCAAAGTCAAAATTACCTCACCACTTACGTTTTTTTTGGTTGTTTATTGTCAAAAGAGGAATTCAACCGGTCTCCGATTTACTTTTTACTGTTGAAAATGATCAATCCGTAAATCACCAGATTGACCACGATCACCAAAGTTCCCAAAATGATTTGTAGTTCACGGGTAAACGCATCAGGATAAATAACCGGAACAAGGTAATGCTCAACAAAACCGCCCTCAAAGCCTGAACTTCCTTCCAGGTGACGGAAATGATTTTCGAGGGGTGTGAGGGGGCAGTACCAGCCCATCAACTCAATGAGCACTCCCCAGGCAGCAGCGGGCAGATGCAACAGCGCAATCCATCGCTTTTTCATGACAAGCAATCCGCCTGCAACCACAAATGCAACAAAAAGCAGGTGAATAACCAGTATCAGATCGGCAAGAATTTGATAAATCATGGCAATAAAAACAGGAATAATCATTTAATATTACCTTTGCGACTGTTTAAAGAACTAAAAACCAATATGCCGGTAAAAAGCAACGTATTAAAAACCAACAAGCTGAAGGAGCCCCCCCCGGGTCAGAAAAGGAGAAAGAAGAGTACTCCGGTGAAATCCAGGAAACGGTTTTTTAACAGACGCCAGGTTCAACAAGTTTTTGGCCTGTTCATTATCCTTCTTTCCATTTTCCTTGGAATTGCCTATGGCTCTTACCTGGATACATGGAAACCCGAAGACACGGTTTTCAATATGAAGGTTTGGGACATTCTAACGTCAGGCAATGTTACAGTTCATAACCTGATGGGTAAGCTTGGAGCCGTGAGTGCCTATTATTCGATAAAAAAAGGCTTTGGTGTCGCCGCTTATCTTTTTCTTTTCTTTTTTCTGATGGCCGGGATTAAATTGTTGTTACCAAAATCAAATGCTCCCGTATGGAAAACATTTCAGATTGTACTCATTGGAATACTGTGGTTTCCGGCCACTTTTGCCTATGTTATGCCCAATGTGATGGATGGGATTTTCCCGGGTACTTTCGGCATTTTTGTCGAAAACTGGCTGGTGAATTACCTGGGAAAACCCGGCACCGGATTGATCCTCTTTTTTGTGCTCATCGTATTTCTTATTGTTATAGGCTTCTTTACCTTGTTTAATTTCAAAATCCCTTCTTTTAAATTATTTGGCCGGAACGGAAAAAATGGGAAGGAAAAGAATGGAAACGGCAAGCAGCGCAGGGAAGATAAATACAATGTTGAAGAGTATGCAGTTGATGAGGAGGATGAAGATGATGATGATGAAAATGAGAAGATAAGGAAGGACAAAGGGATAAACAGCATGATCGGAAAAAAAACCAATGGAACAAATAAAGTTCTCCCCAATCCTTTGCAAAAATCTGGCAGTCCGAATGTCATCGAACTTGATCCCGGAATTCCGGTGCGGGAGAGACCATTGAAAAATTCAGGATCGGTGGACTTCACCATCGAAAATCCAACAGACATTTCGGATACACAGCAGGTGAAAAAAGAAGAGCCCCCTAAACCAACTTCCACAACCATCAAATCACGTTATGGAGTGGAAAGCCTTTACGACCCGCGCCTCGACTTACCACATTACCAGTTTCCAACTTTCGATTTACTGAACGATTATGGCAGCGATAAGGTGAATGTTAGGAATGAAGAGTTGATTGCCAACAAGCAAAAAATTGTGGAAACGCTGAATCATTACAGTATTGACATCGAAAAGATCAAAGCGACCATCGGCCCGACAGTGACATTGTATGAGATCATCCCGGCGCCGGGGATACGCATATCGCGAATCCGTAACCTTGAAGACGATATTGCATTGAGTTTGTCGGCTCTCGGCATCAGGATTATCGCACCGATTCCGGGAAAAGGGACCGTTGGTATTGAAGTGCCAAATCAGAACCCTGACATCGTTTCGATGAAGTCGATTCTCGCGTCAGAGAAATTCCAGGAATCCAAAGCAGAGTTGCCTTTCGGGATGGGAAAAACTGTTTCCAATGAAGTTTTTATCGCCGACCTCACCAAGATGCCCCATATCCTTATGGCCGGCGCTACGGGTCAGGGGAAATCGGTCGGCCTGAATGCCGTCATTACTTCCCTTTTATATAAAAAACATCCTGCTGAGTTGAAGTTCGTGATGGTTGATCCCAAAAAGGTGGAGTTAACCCTGTTTTCAAAGATCGAACGCCATTACCTGGCCAAGTTGCCCGATTCCGAAGAGGCCATAATCACCGATACACGAAAGGTAGTTCGTACCCTCAATTCGCTTGGGATTGAGATGGACACGCGTTACGAGTTACTTAAAGACGCCCAGGTGCGGAATATTAAGGAATACAATTCCAAGTTCCTGGAGCGTAAACTCAATCCTACCGAAGGTCACCATTTCATGCCTTACATCGTGCTGGTAATCGATGAATTTGCCGATCTGATCATGACAGCAGGAAAGGAAATTGAAATCCCGTTGACGCGCCTTGCTCAGCTTGCCCGCGCGGTGGGTATCCACCTGATTATCGCCACGCAGCGCCCTTCTGTAAATATTATTACCGGCTCCATCAAAGCCAACTTCCCGGCACGTGTCGCTTTCAGGGTGATTTCAAAAGTTGACTCACGCACCATTCTCGACAGCCCCGGCGCTGACCAGCTGATCGGACGTGGCGACATGCTGCTTTCAACCGGAAGTGATCTTATCCGGCTGCAATGTGCTTTTATTGATACGCCTGAAATTGACAGGCTGACCGAATTTATCGGATCACAGCGCGCCTATCCCGATGCCTATCATTTACCCGAGTTTTCCGATGAGCAGGACGAGCACATCACCGAATTTGATCCTTCAGAAAAAGACCAGCTGTTTGAAGATTCAGCGCGGATTTTGGTGCAAACCCAGCAAGGTTCAACTTCATTATTGCAACGCAAATTGAAAATAGGATACAATCGTGCAGGACGAATCATTGACCAATTGGAAGGCGCCGGTATTGTCGGTCCATTTGAAGGAAGTAAAGCCCGTGAGGTATTAATTAAAACTGAGTTGGATTTGGAACAGTTTTTGAAAAATATGGACAATAATTTTAATGGTAAATAAACATGAAACAATTGATCATCAGCTTTTTTGCATTTTTCGTTCTCACCTTCCCTTTAGCGCTGCAAGCCCAATCGCGTGACAAACAAGCCTCAGAAATCCTGGAAGAGGTAACCCAGAAAACAAAAGCATACAAATCCATCAGCATCGAATTCAGCTACCAGATGGAAAATCCGGACGCCAATATCAACGAAACCACGACCGGAAAAGCCACAATGAGTGGCGACAAATACCGTCTCGAAATTGCAGGACAAACCATTATTTCTGATGGGAAAAACGTGTGGACTGTGCTCAGCGATGCCAAAGAAGTGCAGATTAACGATGCTGCCGAAGGTGACGACGTTTTTACCCCTACAAAACTGCTGACAAGTTACAGCGATCAGTACAAATCGAAGTTAATCCCCAAAGTCACTACCCTTCACGGCAAAAATGTCCACGCACTTGAGCTTACCCCCAATCAGAAAAAATCATTCGATAAAGTTCATCTCTTTATTGAAAAAGATAAAATGCAACTTTTTGTAATTGAGATTTTTGACCAGAACGGCAGCAAATACACCTATAAAATCAACCGTTTCGATACTGACCTCCCTGTGGATGATAAGTCATTTGCCTTCAGCGACAAAGAATTTCCCGGCTTTTATGTCATCGATATGAGGTAAAGTCATTTTGGAGCAACGACAGATTTTAACACTTCATCAACTCCGGATACATGAATAGATACCTCACTGAGATTTCAGCGATCACTTTTCTTATTCTCAAAGGATTGATCCGGACCCGGCGCAGTATCATTTTCTGGGTGATCTTCCCTTCGTTGATGCTACTGCTTTTTGGGCTGATATACGCCGGAGCAGATAATGCCGCAAAATCATTCGATTACACCGCACCCGGAATACTGATTGGTGCTGCATTGTTTTTCAGTTGCCTGGGTGGGACTACAGCGCATGTGGTGGCTGAACGCGAGCGAAGGACGCTTCGCAGGCTGCTGCTATCACCGCTGAAGCCTGTTTCCTATTTTTTGGGAATAGTATCTGCCCAGCTTGTGATTGCTTTCGGCCAGACAATTATTGTATATGGCATCGCTTTTTTGTTTGGGGGCAGGATTTATGGGTCAATATTTCTTTGCCTGGCAATTATTGTTTTAAGCGTTTTTTCATTTGTGGGGATGGGATTTTTTTTCGGTGCAAGGTTTGCAAAACGGACTGAAGATGTAAACGGCCCGGTAGCAGCTTTCGGTGTTCCGCTGCTTGTGCTTGGAGGAACCTTTTTCCCAATTTCTATTATGCCGCCTTATTTACTCAAAGTGGCGTATCTCAACCCGATCTTTCACATGAACCAGGCGCTTAAAGGGGTTTCTGCTGCAGGTTACGGTGTGGATGATATCTGGACCAATATGTTGTTCCTGATCATATTTACGCTGCTAACCCTCCTTTTAGGGGTTCATTCGTACAGGAAATTACTCTCAAAAGAAAAAATGACTTAGTATGTTAGCAGTTGAAAATCTCAGGAAGTCATTTGACAGCAAAATTGTCCTTGATGGATTAAATTTCACCATTGAAAAAGGTGAACTGTATGGACTTCTCGGTCCGAACGGCGCAGGAAAAACCACCGCCATCAATATACTTTGCGGTTTATTGAAGGCTGATGAAGGAATGATCAGGATAGCAGGTAAGCCTCCTTCGGAACTGACGAAAAGTTTGCTGGGAGTAGTCCCCCAGGAAATTTCAGTTTACAAGGATTTGACCTGTAAAGAAAACCTGGTTTTTTTCTCCAGGATCTATGGTCTATCCCGGTACGATGGAATTGCGAAGGCAGAGGAACTGATTGACCTTTTTCGCCTCGAAGAGTATGCAAACACCGAGGTTCACAAACTCAGCGGAGGCTGGCAGCGCAGGGTTAACATTGCCGTTGCACTGGTCCATTCACCAACCATTCTGTTTCTTGATGAACCCACTGCTGGACTTGACATCGAAGCCCGTTTCGAATTGTGGAAACTGATGGATCACCTTAAAAGTAAGGAATTAGCCATTCTGCTTACTACACATATTCTTGATGAGGCTCAGAAACTCTGTTCCCGAATTGGAATTATTCAGGAGGGAAAGATCGTTGCTGAAGGCTCGCTTGATGAATTGCGAAAAATTGTTCCCGCAGTCCAGCTTGCCTTTGTCAGAACTGAAAATGAAAACCTTCTCCGTAAAAAAGCAACCTCGTTTGGATGGGAAATTCGCGAATATGCAGGCAAATTGACATTATGTTTACCCGAAATTTATCAATTGAACGAAATCGTCAGTAAACTGGCTGATGTTCCCATCTCAGCCATCAGCCTCCACGAGGTCGGCCTTGAGCAGGCTTATCTCGAAATTACAAAGCAAAACCTTCCTGAAAACATAAAACAAGGGTAGTCCACACCCGGCAGCATTTTTTTTTATCGTTTTGATTTTCTGCAATTAATTTATTTACATTTGCCTTGCCTTAACCGGCCGAATGTTCTTAATCTGTTAATAGAATCTAAGTTAATCAATTTCAATAAATTAAACAAAGAAGTTATGGATAGTTTTGACAAATCATTAAAGTCGTGGATTGATGATGAGAAAGCTGCAGCAGAATTTATCAATGTACTCGGGAAATTATGGTTCGAAAAATCAATTGAATTAATTTGTTTGCGTAGCCAACTCATTGACCGGGGTCCGGGAAAAATTCTGAACAAACATGTACGTGCCGAGACTATTTTAAAAAAACCGGTTCGGATTCAGGATTCGCTTGTAATTGCCAAAGCTATTCTTGCTGAAGATGTTGCGCCGGCCAGAATTGATATCGGCAGATTAAACTCAGAGTGGACTGATGAAAAAGACAATTACAGTAATGCCAATGAGTTTGTTGTTGACAAGCTGAAAGAATTTATTGGCGCTCCGCCACGTAGTACACGCACCCAAGATGTTGTCCTTTATGGATTTGGCCGTATCGGACGTTTGCTTGCACGGGAGTTGATCAAAACGGCCGGCAACGGATCCCAACTTAGATTAAGAGCGATTGTTACCCGCAGTAATACCCCCGAGGATCTTAAAAAAAGGATTTCGTTGTTCAGGAAAGATTCTGTGCATGGGGCTTTCAATGGTGTTGCCAACGAAGACATCGAAAACAGCTGCTTTCACATCAATGGACATATCGTCCATATGATTTCGGCTAATTCCCCCGAAGATGTTGATTACACTGCTTATGGGATTAAAGATGCACTGGTTATTGACAATACCGGTGTTTGGCGCGATCGCGACGGATTGGGAAGACACCTTAAGTCAAAGGGAGTCAGTAAGGTGCTTCTCACGGCGCCTGGAAAAGGAGACATTCCAAACGTGGTTTATGGTGTGAATCAGCAAACGCTTAATCTCAAAGATGAAACCATCTTCTCGGCTGCATCCTGCACCACCAACGCCATTGTTCCGGGTTTACAGGTGATTTTGGACAGTTTGGGTATCATCAAGGGACATATAGAAACCATCCATTCCTACACCAACGATCAGAATCTGCTCGATAATTACCATAAAAAATCGCGCCGCGGACGTTCGGCGCCGGTCAACATGGTGATCACCGAAACCGGTTCAGGCTCCGCTGCTTCCAAAGCCATCCCGGCCCTGAAAGGTAAGCTGACCTCTAACGCCGTCAGGGTTCCCACACCTGATGTTTCGCTGGCTATTCTTACCCTTGAAGTAGAAAAACCAACTACTGTGGACGAGGTAAATGACCTCTTTTTACAGGCTGCACTCAAAGGCAAACTGATCGAGCAGATCAGGTACAGCAACTCTACCGAGTTTGTTTCATCAGATGGCATCGGGGATTCATGTGCATGTATTTATGATATGCCGGCTACCAAAATTTCGGAAGATGGCAAAACTGTAATCGTTTACCTATGGTACGACAACGAGTTCGGTTACACCTGCCAGGTCATCAGGCTTGCCAAGCACATCGGCCAGGTAAAGAGTTATCGCTATTATTAAGGTTTTATTCTCATAATTTTTGTCGAAGGGCGATCCCACAAGGTCGTCCTTTTTTTGTGGAAGTTGAATTCTCCGGTTCATGCGCTATTAGCAGTTGGGGAGATGTTATCAGGATGTCAGGTTATCAGGTTGATGTCATAGTTATTTTCAAAGGCCCGTTTTATCTTTTCGCTAATGGCCTGTGAGCTTTGGAAGATAAAATTGATTGAAATTGAAATCTAAAAGGGATAAAGTTCCCAATATCACCTTCAAATTCGAATCAAAGCATTTACTTTGCAGTAAATTTTAATTGCTGGGCAAATGGCTGAGACAAAATACATTTTTGTAACCGGAGGCGTTACTTCAAGTTTAGGAAAAGGAATCATTTCTGCATCTCTGGGAAAATTACTGCAGTCCCGTGGTTATTCCATTACCATCCAGAAACTTGACCCATATATTAACATCGACCCCGGGACGCTGAATCCTTACGAACACGGTGAATGCTATGTAACTGAAGATGGCGCTGAAACCGATCTTGATCTGGGGCACTATGAGCGGTTTTCGAACGTACCCACGAGCCAGGCCAATAACGTAACCACAGGCAAGATTTACCAGGCAGTCATTAACAAGGAGCGTCGCGGAGATTTTCTCGGATCAACCGTGCAGGTGATCCCACATATCACCGATGAGATCAAATACCGGGTTAAACTACTTGGCAACAGAGGTGAGTACGACATTGTGATCACTGAAATCGGAGGCACGGTAGGTGATATTGAATCGCTACCCTATATTGAGGCTGTGCGTCAGATGCGTCGCGAGCTTGGCAGCAACTGCGTGGTGATTCACCTTACCCTGGTTCCCTACCTGGCTGCCGCTGAAGAACTGAAGACAAAACCCACACAACATTCTGTCAAGACAATGCTCGAGCAGGGAGTGCAGCCGGATATTATTGTCTGTCGCACTGAACGGCCACTTAGTCATGCACTCAAATCGAAAATTGCCCTTTTCTGTAACGTGGACGACAGTTGCGTGATCGAATCCATTGATGCAAAAACGATTTATGATGTGCCCCTGCTCATGCTCAAAGAAAGACTTGATATTGAAGTATTACGCAAACTAAAACTACCGTCAGATCAGGAGCCCAGGCTGAAGACCTGGGAGGAATTTTTGAGAAGGATAAAAAACCCGACATCAGAGATTACTATCGGTTTGATCGGCAAATACGTTGAATTGAAAGATGCCTACAAGTCGATCAGCGAATCGTTCATCCATGCCGGGGCCGAAAATCATTGCAAGGTGAATGTGAAGATGATTCATTCGGAGCTGATCGAAGAGGGGGAGAACGAAAACCTGCTGAAAACCCTTGATGGAATTTTGGTTGCACCCGGTTTCGGTTCACGCGGCATTGAAGGTAAAATCAATGCTGTCCGGTATGCACGGGAGCATGATATACCGTTTCTGGGTATCTGCCTTGGGATGCAATGCGCAGTGATTGAGTTCGCCCGTAATGTACTCGGTTTGGAAAAAGCCAACTCTACTGAGTTCAACCAGAAAACCCCCTGGCCTGTAATCGACATGATGGAGGATCAGAAGAAAATATCAGGGCTTGGCGGTACCATGCGGCTTGGCAAGTTTGACTGTAACCTGGCTGCAGGCTCAAAAGCCTATGAAGTTTACTTCACCGAAAACATCTCAGAACGCCACCGGCACCGGTATGAGTTCAACAATAAGTTTTCCGACGATTTCACAAAAGCAGGCATGATACAATCAGGTATTAACCGGCAGGGAAAACTTGTCGAAATCATTGAGTTGAAAGATCACCGTTGGTTCATCGGTGTGCAGTTCCATCCTGAATACAAGAGCACCGTGGATAAACCCCATCCGTTGTTTGTCAACTTTGTGAAAGCCGCTAAAGAATTTGCTGCTGAATTCAGAGATAAAGATAAAAAGAAAACTCCGCCATCGTTATAGTTTATAAATAATCCGGTTATTCTGCAATTGTAACTTATTCATCTTTTTCCCTGCCTGGTTCATTTTTGAATAGCCGGAAAACAAAAACACCGAACCCAGCATTCCAATGGCTGTCCCGATCACTGCGATATCCTTTTTCCCATCATTTACCGCCATCACAGTAATAATACCCCCAGCAACCATTAAAGTTGTTCCGGTAAAAAAATGTCCTGTTGCCCTGATGATGTCTTCTCCGGGTGTAGTATAGAAATTATTGACCAGGTAGGCAGCAACATTTTCCAACGCATATGCATCAAAGACTTTATTTCGCCCTGAGAACCTTGAGATGAACAGCGAATCACTGGTAACAGTCTGTATTGTACATTCAATACGATCGCCAGATTTCAGGAAAACCACGTCAATGTCAGATTGTGCTGACGCTGGAAGAAAGCAACTTAGCAACACGGCTAACAAGAGAATCTTCATCTTCAATCGCTTTTAGTTTATGATTTCTGATTTTATAGATTAGGAAAAGTAAATTGTACTGATTCTGTGACTTTTAAATAATAGGCTTTTCCCGGAGTAAGCCACTGTAAAGTCTGGATTTGCTGATCAGGCCAGAATATGCCAAAACCGGCAACTTCCTGAATCATAATTAATCTTCGTCCTAAAACAGATTGCATACTGGCGCTGCTAACAGGCGTTTCGGACAGCACCGGGATAAGGTTCCAGCCCTCTGTCAGCGAAATGGTTTTATTCTGAACCGGGGAACCAACAATATTTAACTGGTTTGCCTCGCTGAGTTTGATCAGATAGCCCCTGCGGGCGTTCCAGGTTTCGAGGGTGTTGATGTTGAGCGCCGGATGATAAATTCCGTCATCACCTTTAATTAAAATAAGGTCCTGAGTGATAGGTGCTGTAAGGATTTCAATCTCCGGATTTATGGGATGAACATTCGATGAAATGCCGGCCCAGCCTGCATTTAAACTGATCTGTTGTTCCAAAATACATGAAATCAATGCTTTCCATCCGGAAGCTGTTGCTGACACATCTGATTTGAACTGAAAAGTCAATTTCCCTGATGGATTTGTTGCCATGATGGTTCCGGGCGAATTTGTCCCGCAGTAAGTTCCGATCAAAGGGGCGCTGGTGTTTGCACCGTCAAATATTTTCAGCCAGTCGTAACTGCAGGTGGAGTGCGGTTCAAGTGAAAATTCGAGAAAATCTGCTTTCACCATTGCCCCGGTGGTTTCTGGCGAAAAAGTCAATGTCAGGTTTGAGTTGTTGGGATAATTTCCGGATGCCCCGCCGGAATCGTAAAACAAACCATTGCAGGTAGTTATTGTTGAATTGCTCATCAGATAAACCGGGCTAACCCGGATAAAATCCTCAAAAATCTTAGTCGCTGTTTCTCCGTCGCTGTTGGTAATGGTGAGTGTCACATCAAAACTTCCCGCAGCATTATATTGAATTCCACCCGGATTTCGCTGTGAGGATGAAGCAGGCTGTCCTCCCTGGAATGACCATTGCCACGAAACCGGCCTGCCAAATGATTCATCGTTAAAATCAACTGCAGAGCCGGTAATTACATGATTCTCAGAAGCACTTATTTGGGGGTCTAACTCACCGGCATCCAGTTGAACATTCAGTGTTGTTTTATTATAACGATTTACATTAACAGCTGTAACCGTCACGGGTAAGTAGCCGGGCGCCGTAAACGTCAGGTTATAGGTACCGGCTTCCAGCAACCTTTGGTAAAATCCGTGCTCGTTTTCTGAATAAATATGCGAATTATCAAGGTCGTGTCCTTCAATGGAAATTTTTGCAACAATCGGATCTCCGGTTTCGATATCGGTAACTGTGCCTGCAACACCATACGTAACTTGTTTGATGTAATTCAACAGCGACCGGTAATTCCAGTCCCAATGGACTGGCAACTGAGTTGGGGGGAGTTTTTTGGTTTTTGATATTTCCATGGTCAATTCCCGGCAATTATGGAAATAATTCATGTAGTCCTGCCTCCCGCCTGAAATGGTGTACCAGGCATAGCCGTTGGTGATCCCGTTATTAAATCCATCCAAATAGGTTGAAGGAGAATAGATGTGCACTGTGTCCACATACTCGCGACAAACATAAATCCACCAGTTGTTGTCGGCTGCCAGCCGCGACCAGGTGTCCCAGGGATAATTCAACACCTCCTCTCCACCATGTGTGTTTCCGGACATTACGAAGTTGTTGTCTTCAGCCAGTTGCATAAAGGCGATGGTTTCCGGTTGCCAGGCTTTACCATCCGGGTGGGGGCCATCTTCCGGATCAGGATAATTCCGGTTCAGGTCAACATTATTGGCATTGTATCGCACAGCCGCGTTCACAGTGCTGTTGCCGCCTTTGTAAGTCCCGTCAGGGTTTGAAAGTGGATTGATCCAGATTTCCACATTGTCAAGCAAGTAGGTTACTTTTGGATCAGCGCCGTAATTGGTGAGCAGGTAATCAATCAGGCGCAGAAAAAGTACATACCCGGTCAATTCGTCACCGTGGATGGTTCCGGTGTAAAGAAACTGTGGTTCGGGTTCACGAACGGAGACATTTGTCGAAATTTTTGCCATCATCAGTTGCCTGCCCTGCACCGATGTTCCGATGCTGAACACCTGGCATAACGACGGATATTGGGTGGCAAACTGGTTCATCATGCTGATGTAGCCTTCATAAGTCGGGTAAAAATCCCAACTGGTAATTTGCCTGACATCTACCTCATCAAGCATAGTGAATATCGCTTCATCGGCAGGCTCTTCAAATACACGATAGGGAAGGTTAAATGTGAGAAATTGTGCAAACTCTTCTGCATTAGCATAGGCTACAACCTGATTGCCGTTCACGTTATCGATGGAAACAATTCCCGAGATTTTATTGAGCAGGTCGCGGTCATCAACTTCGAAAGTAAAATAAATTCCGGGAGTTTGAATAAAATCGATACCGGTGTTTTGCAGGATTGACCCTTTTTCCTGGCTGAATGCAGGAATGAAGGCTGTAATTGATAAAATGATAATTAGAATTCTCATTATCTGGTAGTTATTCGAGTGCGCGTTTATTAAAGATCAGGTACCCAATATTAAATGCAAAGAAAAACTTATCTTCAGGATTATCAAAATAATTCACCGAAAATGAAATCGGACAAAGAAATGTATTGTAAACAAGCGCGACTGAACCTGCATAGTACCTGTTTGCATATTCCTCCCCAAATACAGGTGTGTGATCTTGATTTTTAAGAATTTGCTGATAAGGCTGAAAAAGGTAGTTTTCGAACCTGAAGTCAAAATTTTTGGAAAGCTGAACAACAGCTTTAATGCCTGCAACGCCGTAATTGTAAGCCCTGTAATTGGTCAGAAAAATAGTTTTGCTTTCGGGAATATGCATGAATGCAGGCGCAGCAAGAAGACTTGAAGTATAGTTCGTGAAAAAATCCTGGTTGGAGAGCATCGCTTCACCATAAAAACCGAACCTGAACGGCCCTAACCGTTTAAAATAATTATCCCATACCATCCGGATCCTGAACCAGCTGTGGTATTGATCATTGTCCGGTATTTCGTTGGACAACGATCCGCTTTCGAATTGCTCCTTCCCGGAAATCAGATGCATTTCCAATGAAAAGTTCGATCCTGCATTGGCATACTGCTTCCGGTTGAGCGTGTTATGTTCCCACCTGATGCAGGCTTTAGTGAAATTAAACTTGGTAACATCGGCTGTATCTTCCCTGGTGAACAGATTGGACTGATAGTAAATATCTTCTGTCTGGCCAAAAGCAAAACCGGCATCAATCTTTGCTTTTGTGGAGGTGGGGACTCCCCCGGATATTCTTATATATTTTTCATTTTGAATAAGATAGGAGGGAGTGATGTCTTCGATAAAATGGATTGTGCTTGTAAAGTAATCAAAATGATTGTAAACGACTCGCGTACTGAAATAAAAAGGAGTTCGTGAGGGAAGTTCCAGTTTTGCTCCAAGCAGAACTGATGAATAGAATCGCCCGAAATAGACGTTTGCAGCTACATTCAAACCTTGTGTGAAAAGGTATTTGTAGTTCATTTCCACGAATCCGAGGTTGGCCACACGGGTGGATAAATTTCCCCCGAATTTTACATTGAACCGGTCCGACTTGCTTAGGTTAAGATCGAGATAGTACTTCTGCTTGTTTTCCTTTAAAGTCAGCGAAGGCATGCCGACATTAAAAAAGCCGTCAGCAGCTATCCGATAGTATCCCACCTTGACATCCTTGAGGGTAACTGTTTGTAGCTTATGAAACAACAACCTGTTCAGATAAGCCGCTTCATACTTGTTCAAATCAGCAGTGTTCAGGCTATCGATAAAATAAGGAAGCATGCGGGTAGTAAATGCTTTCCTTCCCTGTTGCACTTCTTCCGCAGTTCTGTATTGTGTGATCATCTCTCTGATATTTGACATCTGACGGTTGGTTTCCACATAACCACTGTCTATCAGTTGTGCAGCCATTGAAAAGTCGGTGAGGTTTGGCTTAACCAGGTTGGGCTTGATGATAATACCGTTTTCGACTGATAAATTGAAGTCGGCATCAGTCATCAGCATTTTTTGCACCTGGCTGATGATGTCATCGGGGTCGGGGCTTGGATAATTGCGTGATACCTGACTTCCGATGATCAGATCTGGTTTAAAAGCTTCGATGGCAACGTCCTGAGGGAAATTATTATACATGCCACCGTCGAAGAGCAACCGCCCTTCAATGCGAATTGGTTTAAAAACAAACGGGAAAGTCAGTGAAGCCCTTACGGCATTCCCAAGGTCGCCACGACTGAGAATCACAGGCACGCTTTCGTCAATGTCGGAGGCAACGCACCTGAATGGAATAAACAAACTGTCGAAATCATTGCCTGCTGCTGCATTGGCGGCAGCAAAGAGCTCCATGATTGCGAAATCCATTTCCTCAGATGATACAAGGCTTGAAGGGAGAATTCGTGAGATTCGCTTTGAGAAGTCAAAATCCAGATTGATCCAGGATGCATCCGGCTCACTCTCACGAAAAAAATTAGTGAATTTCGGATTGGGCTCTCCGGTTGACCACCTTTTCATTTCGGCGGATGTAAGAAATACTTCAATTTCAGCAGGGGAATACCCAGCCGCATAGAGCCCCCCAACAAATGCACCGATTGAAGAACCGGCAATATAATCAATGGGGATGTTGTTTTCTTCCAATGCTTTTAGCACACCAACATGCGCTGCACCACGCGAGCCCCCACCGCTGAGGACTACAGCAACTTTTTGAGCTGAAGCCTCCTGGCTTATCCACAAGAACAGCAAGAGGATGACTATTTTGGAAATTATCGAAAACCGCGGGTACATTGTATGTAGGTTAATGGCTTCAAAACAGAAAATAAAAGTAGATATTTTTTTCTCATACCAAAAAAAAGAGGCTGTCTTAAAAGTATTTCGTTTGGATTTTCAACGTTTTTTAACCCTTGATCCCTAAAGGGAGAACGTTGAAAATCAGGCTCCCTTTTCCCATTGGGATCCCTACGGGAAGGGACGGGGTATTCCTGATTTTCAACGATTCGGGTTAAATACAGACTTTTGAGACAGCCTCTTTTCAGTTGATGTTTTGAGTTCATGTATCATCAGCCAGCAAGAAAGTATGGACTATGCTTTTTCCAGCGCCTGGTCAAGATCGGCAATGATATCTTCCACATTTTCAATTCCAACGGCAAATCTGACAAGTCCGTCAGTAATCCCGGCTTCGATCTTTTTCTCGTGTGAGATTTTGGAATGAGTCATTGATGCAGGGTGCTGAATCAGCGATTCCACGCCACCTAAAGAAACTGCAAGTAAAATCAAACGTACGTTGTCCATCATCCGTTTACCTGCAGCCAAACCGCCTTTCAACTCAAAAGATATCATCGAACCCGGGCCATCCATCTGTTGTTTAGCCAATTCATACTGAGGGTGTGACTGAAGACCGGGATATTTAACCCAGGCCACTTTCGGGTGATTTTCAAGATATTCCGCAATTTTCATTGCTGATTCCTGAGCACGATCAATGCGAAGGCCGAGGGTTTTCAATCCACGATGTACCATGTAAGCCTGGTGGGGGTCCATATTACAGCCCATATTGGTCATCACCGGTTTGATCAGTTTGTGGTATTTTTCATTTGCTGAAATGATCATCCCGGCAACAATGTCCGCATGGCCATTGATGAATTTCGTCATGGAATGAACCACGACGTCTGCACCTAATTCGATTGGTCGCTGAAGATAGGGGCTGCAAAAAGTATTGTCCACCACCAGCGGAATGCCATGTTCATGAGCAAGTGTTGCCAGCGCTTTCAGGTCGGTGATGCCAATTGTCGGATTGGCGGGTGTTTCGGTGTAAATCATTGTGGTTTCAGGGCGAATGGCTTTGCGAACATTTTCGATGTCAGTTGTATCAACATACGAATATTCAACGCCGAAGCGGGAGAAAACAGTTTCCATAACTCCCCTGGCCGGGCCATACAATGAATTGTGGCTGACGATGTGTTTTCCTTTTCCAAGAAAAGCAAGATAAACAGTGGTAATGGCAGCCATTCCGGAGGAGGTAGCAATTCCGGCAAAACCGTGTTCAAGGTTTGCAACGGCTTTTTCAAGGGCTTCAATGGTCGGGTTTCCCAAACGAGTGTAAATATACCCGCTTTCTTCACCAGAAAAGCAAGCGGCGCCGTGGTCGGCGCTCTTAAATTTAAATGTGGAAGTCTGATAAATCGGTACGGTGGCACTTCCCAGCGGATCGTCAAACTCGCCGGCATGAACCTGCCTGGTGAGAAAACCAAGATTTTTTGCGTCTTTCATTCCAATTGTTCTTTTGAAAAAATGAATTAGTGAATTGCTGGCAAAAGTAGCGAGATTAATCCGATGTTTAGAGTTAATTCTTTGATTGTTAGCGCTAAGAGTTGATTTAGTGAAACTTATAAGAATAATTTAAAATGCTTTCTTAATAAACGCCTGCCTTAGAATCAGTTTGTTGATTATTTTTGTGGCAATATTTACTTCTTGCAAACGATTGGTTTACAAAATATCTGCAAAGGACACACCTTGCCAACTGCAAATAAATTTTCCAAATCAACAATTAAAATCGTGCATCATGAACTTCGATCAATTAAACGCCATTTCGCCGGTTGACGGAAGGTACAGCGATAAAACCAGGCCGCTTCAGGATTATTTTTCAGAGGCTGCACTGATCAGGTACCGCCTTCGTGTTGAGGTTGAGTATTTCATCAGCTTGTGCCAGCTTCCGCTTCCGCAGCTTCAGGATGTGGAACATGTTGTTTTTGAGCAACTCAGGTCTGTTTACAGGGAATTTTCGATTGAAGAGGCACATCGGGTAAAAGCGATCGAAAAGATCACCAACCATGATGTTAAGGCTGTGGAATACCTGCTGAAGGAAAAATTTGATGAAATGGGGCTTGGAAGCTACCGGGAGTTCATTCATTTCGGGTTAACATCCCAGGACATCAACAATACGGCTGTTCCAATTTCGATGAAAGAAGCATGGGAAAATGAGTTGCTTCCAAATTTTGAGAAACTGGTGAAAAAACTGCAGGTACTGTCTGAAGAATGGAAAAACATACCGATGCTTGCCCGAACCCACGGTCAACCGGCATCGCCGACTTTGCTCGGTAAGGAAATCCTTGTTTTTGTTGTCAGGCTGGAAAAGCAGCTAAGATTACTTCAAACCATTCCGTTCTCGGGAAAATTCGGAGGAGCTACCGGCAATTTTAATGCACACAAAGTGGCTTATCCTTCAATAAACTGGATTGAATTTGCTGACAATTTCCTAAATAAAACACTGGGAATTCATCGGCAATCAGTTACCACACAAATCGAACATTACGACGATATGGCCGCTTTCTTCGATGGTTTGAAGCGCATTAACACTATCCTGATTGACCTGAACCGCGATTTATGGAGCTATATTTCCATGGATTATTTCAAGCAAAAAATCAAGCAGGGTGAAATAGGCTCATCAGCCATGCCACACAAAGTCAACCCTATTGATTTTGAAAATTCGGAAGGCAACCTGGGGTTTGCCAATGCTATCTTTGAGCATTTATCTGTCAAACTCCCGGTTTCAAGGCTTCAGCGTGACCTCACCGACTCCACAGTAAGCCGTAATACCGGCGTTCCTTTTGCTCATACACTGATCGCCTGGCAATCGCTGCAAAAAGGACTTGATAAACTGGTTTTAAACGAAGAGAAACTTCATAACGACCTCGAAGATAATTGGGTAGTGGTTTCCGAAGCCATTCAAACTATTCTGCGTCGCGAAAATTACCCCAATCCTTATGAAGCCCTGAAAGATCTCACACGAAATAATCAGCGGATTTTCAAGGATGACCTTCACAGATTTATCGAATCCCTTGAAATTTCTGATGAACTAAAAGATGAACTGAAACAAATCAGCCCGTTCAATTATACCGGAATAAACCTGATGGGGTAGGGGAACTGAATTCAATTTCCTGGCAAATTCACTACATTTGCCGCCTTTTAGCAAATGAACTAAATTAATCAGAAAATATGAAAAGATGTTTGATTGTAACCGGAGGCGGCGACTGCCCCGGCTTGAATGCAGTGATCAGAGCAATTGTAAAACGTGCTTCCAAAGAGCGTGAGTGGGAAATCGTGGGAAGTATAGAAGCTTTTAACGGGATTTTGCGCGAGCCCACTGAAATAGTAATCCTTGATGAAGAAAAAGTTGCCGGCATTCACTATCGTGGTGGCACCATCATACAAACAACCAACAAAGGAGGTCCTTTTGCCT
This sequence comes from Bacteroidales bacterium, assembly GCA_014860585.1. NCBI lineage: Bacteria > Pseudomonadati > Bacteroidota > Bacteroidia > Bacteroidales > Bacteroidales bacterium. Next base: position 40,128 of record JACZJL010000109.1, read on the forward strand.
GGCCGGTGAAGAACAAAGACGGCTCCTGGACTACCGTTGACCGCTCGGAGGAGATGTTGCGAAAAATGCAATACCTGGGAATTGATGCAGTCATCAATATCGGAGGTGATGGTTCACAGCGGATCTCCAAACAATTATTCGACATGGGGTGCAACATCATCGGGGTGCCAAAAACCATTGACAACGACCTGACAGCCACCGACTCGACCTTTGGTTTTCAGACTGCTGTGCAAATAGCTACAGAAGCCGTTGACAAGCTGGTGACCACCGCTGCCAGTCACAACCGGGTGATGATCCTTGAAGTGATGGGACGCTATGCCGGTTGGATCGCCTTGAATGCTGCTGTTGCCGGAGGAGCAGAGATTTGTCTTCTGCCGGAATTTCCTTACGATGTTGACAAAGTGCTCGAACATATCAATCACAGGTTTGAACGTAACCGCGGCTTTGTAAACCTTGTGATATCTGAAGGTGCACGAGCAATTGGCAAAGATTATTCCACGTTGAGTGATGAAGAAATCGGTTATGAAAACCGTCGTCTCGGGGGTGTTGCCATCGTGCTGATGAATCAACTCAAGCAAGCCGGCTGCGAACACAGCATCAGGACAACAGTGCTTGGCCACCTGCAGCGTGGTGGTGTGCCTATCGCCTACGACCGTGTCCTCGCTACTCAGTTCGGCGTAAAAGCTTTTGAAATGGTGCTTAAAGAAGAATTTGGCCGCATGGTTTCTTACCGACATCCAGAGATTACATCTGTTTCGCTTGAAGATGCCCTTGCTCAGCCTAACCTGGTTGAGGCTGAAACTGCTCTGATGAAAACAGCCCGCGGGATTGGGATCAATTTCGGGGATTAGTTATGGATTCGATCACAAAGATTTTCAAGATCGGATACGGCCCATCGAGCAGTCACACTATGGGACCACGCAAAGCCGCCTGTCAGTTTAAAGAAAAATTTCCTTCTGCTGAAGAATACCGTGTGACGCTATTTGGCAGCCTTGCCGCTACCGGAAAAGGTCACCTGACTGACGTTGCCCTCATTGATGAGTTTAAGCCGAAAAAAGTCGACATCATCTGGAAACCGGAAATTGTAAAACCCTTTCATCCCAATGCAATTTTATTCGAAGCCCTCGATAGAGAGTGTAAACTGATGGGGGACTGGACTGCATATAGCGTTGGTGGCGGTGAAATTGCCGATCCTGAAATGCCCCGTTCTGTCGAAAATGACATTTACCCGCACACCAAAATGATTGATATCCTGAACTGGTGTCAGGAAAATGGCAAGCAGTTCTGGGAATATGTTGAAGATCATGAAAATGAGGATCTTTGGCCTTACCTCGCCGAAGTTTGGAAAGTGATGCAGAAGTCAATTAAAAGAGGGTTGGAAAATGAAGGTGTGCTGCCCGGCTCAATCAAACTTTCGCGCAAGGCATCCTCATACCTGATCAAAGCCAATGCGTTCAAAGGATCACTGAAGCGTCGCGGGTTGGTCTTTGCTTACGCCCTGGCTGTAGCCGAGGAAAATGCGAGCGGTGGAAAAGTAGTGACAGCTCCTACCTGCGGCTCGTCAGGTGTGATTCCGGGCGTTTTGTTTGCTTTGCAGGAGTCACTTAAATTTTCCGATCAGAAAATATTGCGCGCCCTTGCAACCGCAGGATTGATAGGGAACCTGGTAAAAACCAACGCTTCCATCTCAGGCGCCGAGGTGGGTTGCCAGGGCGAAATCGGGACGGCTTGCGCTATGGCTGCTGCCGCCGCTGCCCAGCTTTTTGGCGGTTCAGTAGCACAGGTGGAGTACGCAGCCGAAATGGGAATGGAACATCACCTCGGTTTGACCTGCGACCCAATCGCCGGGCTTGTTCAGATTCCATGCATCGAACGCAATGCCTTTGCAGGCTCAAGAGCATTGGATGCCACCATTTTTGCTGTGATGTCGGATGGAAAACACAGGGTGTCTTTCGATAAAGTGATCGTTACCATGCGCAGAACCGGAAAAGACCTTCCCAGTCTTTACCGCGAAACCTCCGAAGGCGGACTGGCAGTTGATCATCTGGGGTGATTCGAAATGGTTTTGCAGTTCGATTAACTAGTGCAGTAAAGAATGTGTATTACAGAATGTGCCAGCAATAGTTAAAAATCTAAGTCCCAACTTACCTCATTGAACTTCATTAGATTTTTTTAAGAAAATAAGTGTGTCAATTTATCACCAGTTGGTGTGCTTTTAAGAGACTCACTTATGTACCTATTTAGATTTATTATTTATTGCACGGATTTGTTGGCATTTATTTAATACTGAATTACCTTTGTTTTATTTAAAGATTTAGTAACCATTAATGTCAAGTCAAATGAAAACAAAACCAGCCCTGTTATTAGTGATTTTAGGATTAGTAAGCATTTTTTTGACAAGTACCAAAAACCCAAAAGATGAACAATACATTGTGATCACTTGGAATGACCTGGGGATGCACTGCAGTAACATGGATTTTTCGAAAATTGCTGTACTGCCGCCGTATAATAATCTGACCGCTTATGTGATTAAAAAAGGGTCAGCCACGACATCACCCGAAATTCTTACCACCGGTTATACAGTTAACTATGAGGTTCCGGGCAATACGTATTCGGTTGGCAAAACCAATTTCTGGAGTTATGAAGATTTACTTTTTGGGGTTAATTTACCCGATAATATTGGGCTAACTGGTGCTGGATTAAATGGGCAAATGGAGATAAGGGAAAATTCGTTTTTCATCGATGGAGTTCCAATAACACCTTACACCGATGCAAACCTGGTTACCGAAGACCCATACCAGTTGGCTCTGGTTCAAGCTTACGACGGAAGCGGAAATCTGCTAGCAACAACACAAAACGTTATTCCGGTTTCAAACGAGATGAATTGTGTAAGTTCTGGCTGTCATGCCAGCGAAACAGCCATTTTAAATGCACATAATTCCGAGGGAGGTTTTGACCCCTATAATACACCTATTTTATGTGCCAACTGCCATTCATCCAACGCCTTGGGTAAGCCGGGAGTGGAGGGGGTTCCTTCTTTTTCGGAAGCCATGCATGATAAACACAAGGATAAAACCAATGATTGTTATCAATGTCATCCGGGGCCCAATACACAATGCTACAGGGATGTAATGCATGCCGAAGGAATGGTTTGTCAGGATTGCCATGGATCTGTTGCAAATGTTGCTCTAACCATCCAAAATGGCAGACAGCCCTGGTTGCAGGAGCCATCCTGCGGAGCCCTGGAATGTCATGGCCAAACGCACGCCGAAGAACCCGGTAAACTTTTTCGCAATTCGAAGGGACATGGGGGGTTGTATTGCAGCACCTGCCATGGTTCGCCGCATGCCATTTTACCCAGCGAAAATAACAGAGATAATCTGCAAAACATCGCCCTGCAGGGCTTTGCCGGAACACTGCGCGACTGTTCGGTTTGCCATGGGATTACACCTGAAGGACCCGGGCCTCACGGATATACACCACAACCCGGTGGCGGAGAAGATTTCGTTGTAATGGCCTGGAATGATTTGGGAATGCATTGTGCAAACAAGGATTTTTCGAAAATTGTGGTTCTTCCACCGTACAATAACATCAAAGCAGAGCTGATAAGAAAAGGAACCGAAACAAGCTGGCCCGAAGTGGTGACCACTGGTTATCAGGTTACCTATGAGATTCCTGGAAACACTTATTCAGTGGGCAAAACAAATTTCTGGAGTTATGAAGACCAAATATTTGGTGTTAACCTGCCTGACAACGTTGGATTGACCGGCGCCGGTTTAAGCGGAGATATGGCCATCAGCGGAAAGAGTTTTTTTGTTGACGGCGTGCCTATCGCACCTTTCACAGATGCAAACCTTGTTGTGGAAGATCCTTATCAACTGGCGCTAATTAAAGCATTCGACGGAACCGGCAGACTTTTGGCCACCACACAACCGGTGATTCCGGTATCCAACGAAATTAACTGTGTGAGTTCAGGATGCCATTCGAGTGAAAATGCAATTTTAAATCAACACAGCGACGATGGAGGTTTCAATCCAAACAACACACCCATACTTTGTGCAGAATGTCATGGTTCGAATGCCCTTGGATTGCCGGGAACACCGGGCTTAGGTTCGCTATCCCTGGTAATTCATGAAAAGCATAAAAGCTCAACTAATGATTGTTATAAATGCCATCCCGGCCCAAACACACAATGTTACCGCGATGTAATGCATGCAGCAGGAATGGTGTGCCAGGACTGTCATGGGAGTATGGAACAAATAGCTTCATCCATCGAAAATGGAAGAATACCGTGGCTTCAGGAACCATCCTGCGGTTCAATTCAATGTCATGGTCCGGCATATGCTGAAAATCCAGGAGAACTTTTCCGCAATTCAAAAGGTCATGGCGGCTTATATTGCAGCACCTGTCATGGTTCACCTCATGCTATCGTTCCGACAACGAACGACCGGGATAATGTTCAGAACATAGCACTTCAAGGCTATAAAGGAACATTAAACAACTGTGCAGTTTGTCACGGTAATATCCCGGCTGGAGCCGGCCCTCATGGTTTGCCAGGGCCGACTGTTGCCGAGCAAAGCATCCAACTTCCCGGCGGATGGAGCGGCATTTCGTCATATTTAATACCGTTAAACAAGGAAGTTAATTATATTTTCGAGCCGGTGATGGATAATTTTATTCTGTTGACCAACAACTACCAAACATACTGGCCTAATCAGGCGGTAAACACCATTGGTGACTGGAAATCAGACCAGGGGTATATTGTAAAAATGCAAAATCCAGATGTTCTTCCTTTTAAAGGAATTGTTGAAGCCAACAAGTCGCTATCACTTAGTAGTGGGTGGAATATCATGCCCGTACTGAGTAATTGTCCTGTTACCGTAGATCAACTCTTTGCTGCCTACCCAGTTCAACTGGTAATGGTGAAAGAGGTTGCCGGATGGAAAGTTTATTGGCCAGGAATGGGTATAAATTCACTTCAAACGCTTAGCCCCGGAAAATCCTATTTCGTGCTAACAAATATCCCTGTTAGCATTGTTTTTCCAGCTTGTGTAAAATAATTTGAAAAAGAATATTTTGGTGGATTAATCAGTCTCACATTTAAAAGCTAACTTTTTTAAAGCAACTATTCCGTTTTTTTGGTTTATCATCTCAGCAAGAGTGTTTTAAGTCAATATAGTATTGATCTGAAGAATACTTTAGAGATTGTCCTTTTGGAATGATGAAAAGCTAATAACTGATCAATAAATGGAAGCAGGTAATTATTCCACAACCTCGTAAATTTTGAGCTCTCCGGATTTATTTTTCAGGCTGACGTTACCTAGTTCTGCACACTTGAAAAATTGCCTGATCTCTTCATAACTTTTTTCACTGATCACAATCTGGCCGGGTTTTGCAGCGCTTTGAAGCCTTTGGGCTGTGTTTACCGTATCGCCGATTACGGTATAATCCAACCTGCGAATGGTGGACGAACCAATATTCCCGCTGACCATTTCGCCATAGTTGATCCCAGTGGAAACTTTTGGTTTGAAATTAACGCTGCCTGCTTCAGGTAGCTCATTTATTTTGTCTCTTACGGCCGACAGGCGTCAATAGCCCTGATGAGAAGTTCCCATCATAAGCGCTCAGTTTCACTCTTCAATCCTACTGCAGGAAAGAATAAAAGCAGGATTTTCAAATTTGATGTTGCCCTGGCCGTCATTTCCTTTGCCAGCTCATTAGGATCACTATCGCTGTAATCATCAATCAGTAGCAGAAAATGTTCGGGAATCATCTCAAGCAACAGAATAGCGATTGTTCCGACGCCAATGTCGCCATCAATGCATTCTCAACCAGTGGTGGCGCCAAAAATCAGGATGCCATGCTGGTCGAGGAGATTATTCATCGTATCGACGTCAAGTTTGATGGGGATAAATACCCAAGCCAGCGTTGGCTTAAAGCCGTCTGCCATGCAATGGCTTAATTATGAGCGGATTTCTTCGGCAGATTTTCCTTTGTTAGATTTTGCTTTCATAGGTCTGGGTTAACTTTCATTAGCTAACAAATTCGAGTGTTTATTGTTTGTCAGGCTGCATGCTGTTGTACCCGAAAACTCTTGTTAAAACTGAAAATATATGAATTGCTCTTCACTACCCTGTGCAATGGTCAGCAGGATGAAAAGGCAAGCCCAAATGATACCAAGAATCCAGGGAGACATATTGTGAGCTACCAACTTAAGGCTTCTGTTTCGCATGAGCCAATGAACAAGAAACAAAATGCCCACCAAAACAAAGACTTTGATCAGGTCAAAATATTCAAGTACTTTTTCCCCATCAACGTTAAGGAAAAGCATTGATTCGATCATCCCTGCTGCAGTCTGAAATTCTCTTGCCCTGAAAAACACCCAGGTGAAATTGACCAGAGTAAAAGTGGCAAAAGCCAGTAAAATTCCATTCCAAACTGTTACTTTGACAGGGATGTATTGTTTTAGAACCCTTTCTATCACAAGATAAACACCATGCAGCATTCCCCAAACAACGAAAGTCCAGGCAGCGCCATGCCAAAGTCCGCCCAAAAGCATGGTTAACATTAGAGCAACGTACATCCTGGTGAGGCCAAAGCGGTTGCCACCAAGAGGGATGTACAAATAATCGCGCAGCCAACTGGAAAGAGAGATGTGCCAACGCTTCCAGAAATCGGAAAAACCTATGGCGCCATAAGGATAAAGGAAGTTATCGGGAAGGATGAATCCCAGCATAAGCGCAATTCCGATGGCAGCAGTGGAATATCCTGCAAAATCGAAGAAAATTTGCCCGGAAAAGGCAAGTGTGCCTGCCCATGAATCCCAGAAATTCAACACTTTACCGGCATTGAATACGCTATCGGAAACTCCGGAAAGCAACGTATCAGCCAAAACAACTTTTTGAAATAAACCCAAGGTCAGCAGAAATAACCCCCAGACAAACTGGTTGATGGTGGCTTTGCGGGGCTCATAAAACTGGGTGATCAGGTCTTTTGCCCTTACAATCGGACCTGCAACCAGTTGAGGGAAAAAGGTAACATAGAGGGCAAAATCGAGAAAAGTCCTCGCCGGCTGGATTTTTCTATAGTACATGTCAATGGTGTAGGACATGGTCTGGAATGTATAAAACGAAATTCCCATCGGAAGGATAATATCGAGCGGCCTGGCCTGGAAAGTAATACCGACAGCATCGGCAAGGAAGATAAAATTCTCAAGCAGGAAGTTGTTGTATTTGAAAAATGCCAGAAAACCAAGATTAACGAACATACTTAACAGCAACCATAGTTTTCTTGCTTTTGGTCGTTCCTCTTTAAAGAGCTTATTTCCAGCCACCCAGTCAACCATTGTCGAAATCCAAAGCAACAAAATCAATGGAGGATTCCATAATCCGTAAAACAGGTAACTGGCCAACAGCAACATTCTTTTTTTGAAATTCCAGCTAAAAATTGGAGTGTAGTAAAGCGCTAACACTGCAATGAAAAAGAAGATAAAACCTATTGAATTGAAAAGCATGGTTAGTTGTTTTTGTGTTTTGTAATGGCTCCATCGGAAACCAAAATTCTGGATAGTTCCTGTGTGAAGATTTCCGCATCAGGCGCCGATAAATGTGACCATTCCGGACATTCAAACCGGTTGAGCTGGTCATAATCTTCAAAGTGATAACCTTTGGCTTTTGATTGAAAAACAAGTTCATCCCAAAATTCATTTCTGGGGAAATACATATTTTCGGCAGCCCGCAATCCCCCACTCGAAGGACATTTTACCAGGATCAGGTTTCCCCCGCGTGCCTGGAATTTTGCTGCATCCTCCAGAAAGAAGGCCATGGTAGATTTCTTATCGGGTGGAGGCGCATTTTCACCAAAAAATTTCCACACCCGGATTATACTGTTGGCAAAGGCGGTATCGGTTGCAGTTTTTTCAGACATTCTGACATTTCTGTCGACCGCCACGTGCGAAAAGTTACGGAACGGTGGTTTTGGATAGGCGCCAGTTCTGTTCCCAATGCGGATGCGTCGGAGCAACGACCTGAGATCAATATCGTCGTACCATTGTTCTTCACTGATCGAAACAAAAGCAAAGTTCTTTTCCAGCGGCAGACCCGACCAATGGTTGAGTCGTTGTGCGAAGGTTCTGCTGTGATAGTGGTCAACCTTTGATTGCGCCCGTTTCCAGGGTGGCGCCTGAGGAAAGGTTGTGGAAAAGAACAGTCCCTCTGTTACGCCAACAATCACAGTGCCGGAGAAGTCAGTATTTTCGACAATATCTCTGAATACCGGCAACGGGCTTGAACCGGGGCTGGCAAGCATAAGCGGCCTTCTCCCGACCTCGTTTTCCCAAACATCCAGTTGAATGCCAAATAGTACACGGGATGACCCGACTATTACAAAGTCAGATTGATCCATGGTTTTCAGTTTAGCTCTCTGGACAGCCCAAAGTTCTTTGTCGTCGTTAATATCAGGATATTTCCCCTTTGAGCGCCAGTAAATTTCCCACAAGGTTAGGCTCACGATACTCAAAACAAGGGCTATGATTAGTGATTTTTTGAGATTCATCATCAGTGATAAAATTGGTTATTCATAATTTGTTAAATGGCCATTTCAGGCTCCTACCCATTTTTCAAAACTTGCATTGACCTCACCTTCCGGGTATGTCCAGTCAGGTTCTAAGCGCAACCCACCTTCCTTTCGCCAAATAAAATCCATTGCTTCAGCAATATCGTTGAGATGATGAATTTTGACCAGCAAAAGAACCTGGTCTTCCAATTCCACTTTTCCGATGTCAGATGAAATGTTTTGGGCAAGGAGTGCATTGAAGATAACTTCAGCCTGGCGCTCATCGTAAGTGGCCCAAACTATTCCATGGTTACCGGAAAGAAGGGCTTTTTCATCCAGCGTGACATCAATACCAAGGGGAGTTCCCGGGGGTAGTTCAGGGATGTTTTTGTTGCTCAGCGACTTCCAGGAAACAGAGATACCCGGACGGAGTATGATTTCTCCATCCAGGCTGAATATCCCTATTTTTTTAATAAGCTTCAAGGTGTTTGAGATTGGGCTTCCAGTTTGTAAAGTGCAAGGGCAATTTCGGCGTTGTTCCAGTAGCCGTGCTCACGCACAACCTTTTGATTGATGAACCTCAGGGTGATGTGCAGTGGTATTTTGAATTCTTCACCGGTTGCTTTCAAAGTTCCCTTCCATAATCCCCAGTAGTTAACCCAGGTTTCGCCTTCATCGGTGATCACCATTTCGTAAAAACTTTCTTTATCTATTAAACGAATGGACGAGAAGAGTTCATGGTCTTGCTTATGTTCTTCAATTGCAGCATCAATCGAGATTCCTTTTTTCTCAGGTACATTGTTCTGGATTTTTGCTGTGTCGGCATAATGCGACTTCATTGCATCCCAATCCGCATCAACGTAAGCTTTAAGGATTGACTTGGTGACTTCGATTTCAGGGGAAGCTGAGAAATAGCGCACCGGTTGATTTGTATTGCATGCCGTAAAAAGTACAACTGCAAAAAGTAAATAGATGACTTTTTTCATAAGAATCTATGTTATTTGTTTGTAAACGAATTGATAAAAAAAAGTACTTATTTCGTTGGTGGATTATGACTCAGGTCTGTATCAAGTTTTAACAGATATGACCATGATTCTTTAATTGACTCGCGGAATTCGGACTGGAGCTGATCTCTTTTTTCTTTTCCGTTAGCTTTTTCATAGATGTCCCACACATTGTCCCTGTCCACATCCAATGCGGCAAAGTTGGCGAAAGGAGTGGCTACAAAGAAATCAGCAGCATCTTTACTGCCACCCATAAGGCTGTACCAGTATCCGCGTGATGATCCTTCGGCCTGTTTTGTAGCATCCGACACCTGTTTAACGATTTCTCTGAATTTCGTTCCATTGTTTACCTGCCATGAGGTTACCCACAACACCTGGTCGGGATTGGGATACGCTTTACTGAATTCCGGCATGAACCTGGCAAAATTGCTTTCGGAGGTTTCGATGTGCGGATAGATCAATTCACGGCTTAAATCACGACAGTTTTTCCCGTCATCATCGGTTTCATCCATTTCGGCCCAGTTGGCCATTCTCGAAGTTAAAATGTACACATTCCCTTCGCCATTTATTCTTTGCCACATATTCCAGGTCCATTCGCCCTTGTTCTCAATGTAGCAAGCTTTCCATGCTTTTACGCCTTCGCGGAACTGGAGGTCATGGCCACGTTTTACTGTGAATTCGGTCATCGAAAGGATGAACCCTTTTTCGGCTTCCTGCGCCTTAACTCCATTGCTGAATAGCGTTGATGTAGCAATAAACACCATTGCAAATAATAAATTTGCCATTTGTACTCTGATCGTTTTCATAATTGATATAATTTAAAAATGCCTACTCTTTGATAAAGGATTTTCGGCTTGCTCCTTTGTTCAAATGAACTGCGGCAAAAGTACTTCG
>JACZJL010000110.1 GCA_014860585.1 Bacteroidales bacterium
GAGAATATACCGGCCCTGACCATTTTCGATGAATAATACTTCTGCTGCCGGATTGGGATAAATTTTCAACACACTGTACTCAGGATTTTCAACACTGGCTGATTCTTCGATAAGGTAATCCACGCCCCATGCTTCAAACTCCCCTTCAATCAGATCACCCCAGATGTTTTGAATCATATACCGGTGTGTCGAACTATACCAGGCATAATCAATCGACTCATAGCCATCAGCCATGAAAAGCTGACCATTAAAGTAAGTGAAAGTTGAATCAACAGTAACTGTTTTAATTCTGAGGACGTTGTTGTAAGTCCCTGTTGGATTTGTCAAGGTACCATAAGCATCTGCCGTGGCAGTAGCCCATGTCTTGGTCAGGTTGACAAACCCTTCGAAACTCATTTCTAACTCCCCGTAAGTGTCATACGTATCACCATATGCGAATGGATAAACCATCACTTCCGGCGCCGGATCATAGGTGTTGTAGATTGGGGGTTCACCAGTAGCGATAAATCCATAGGACTTCAGGGTGAGGTTTTGCTGAGTGGAACTCATAAATGCATAACCCGCTCCATCCTCATCAATAAACTCAGTAGCAATGTTAACAGACGTACCGGCAATGCTGTCGGCAAAGGGAGTCTGTGCAGGATCGATAAAGGAATTTGTAGTCTCCTCTGTTCCGATGAATTCAGCGAAATTCCAGGTGACATTTGCGCCGGCCGGACCCGGATCAATTTCAATTGGATTCAGATCGCCGAAAAGACCCTTTATTACATCAGTCTGACCGATTTGGGGTGAGTGATTGTTGTAGGTAATCACTGTTTGACTTTGACTTGCTGTTGCAAGCAGGACGATTGCAATTGTTGTAAGTACACGTAAAACTCTCATAGCTTTAAAATTTTGATGGTTAATTGGTGCAAAAGTACACTAAATAATAAGCAAGGCCAAAGCAATCATAGAAAAAACTTAAAAATTCATTATCTTTAAAATTGCCTTCAGGTCATCTTTAAGGGATTAATCTCCAATCATTACCAGACATCTTGAAGCATAGATCATTAAAAAGTTCCCGGGGCAATTACTTTATTTTCTACCTTAGAATGATCCTTCCCAGTTCTTTTGACACCAGACTGATTTTTTTTTTGATCTTTTGCTGGTTAACCATCAGTACCATAAGGTTCTCCTCGTCAGTTTCGATGTGCATCAATTTCTGGGTTTTTTCAAATTTGGTTTCCAGCACCCGCAGTTTGAGGGATAAGATGGCCTGGGTAACGGCAAATTTGAGCTTATCCTCTTCGGTTTTTACTTTCACTTTTACTTTTTCCCAATTAGCCAGCTCATGTTTCTGGGATAAAAGATCGGTGGCCAGACCTGAAATGCTTCTGTCCTCATGATGGAGGTAAAACATTTCACCTGGTGAGTTACCGTTTTCAACTTCATTTTTTGCGATTGCAAAAACTTGGCGATAAAGCTCATTTTCCAGGATAATTTCATCGCTTTCAAGGTCTTTTA
>JACZJL010000111.1 GCA_014860585.1 Bacteroidales bacterium
TTCAGGGGTAAATTTGAACGCATTCGACATAAGGTTGTAAAACACCTTTTCCATTTTGTCGGGATCAAAAAGCACCGGAATATGATCTGTTGCAGCTACGAATCCGAGTTCAATTTTTTTTGTGGCTGCCAGAGATTCAAATGAATAGAAAAGACTTTTCAGGAATGACACGATATTGTGCTTTGCCGCTTTGAGTTCCATGCTTCCTGCTTCAAGCTTCGACAAATCGAGCAGTTCATTGATCAAAGCCAGCAGCCTTCGGGCGTTGCGGTTTGCGATCTGTAATTTTCCTTTTTCCCTGTTGTCAATGGCTGAAGACATCACGCTTTCAATTTGTCCCAGTATCAATGTAAGCGGGGTTCGGAATTCATGCGAGATGTTGGCAAAAAAGTGTGATTTCAACTGATCCAGATTCCGGAGCGAATCTGTGGTTACTTTTTCAAGTTTCAATTGGTTCCGGAGGAGGATTCGGTTCATTTCATAGCGCCTGACCCCAAACAGCGCCAGGAAAAACAACGATGTGTACAAACCAATTGCCCACCAGGTAAACCACCAGGGGGGCAATATTTTAAAACCGTAACTGATGGGCTCGCTCCAAATGCCGTCAGGGCTTAAGGCCCGAAGTTTAAAGGTATAATTGCCATGACTGAGGTTGGTATATTCAGCCGTAGTTTTATTGCTCAGTGGGCTCCAATGTTTGTCGCTTCCTTCGAGCATAAATTGGTACTGAACCAAAAATGGTTTGGCAGTTTCAATGCCCACAAAATCAAACCTGATGGTGTTGTGCGTGTAGGGTAAAACCAGGTTTCCAGGAATCGCATTGAACGGGTTGATGCGGTCGAAGCGGATTTTGCCGAATTTACCAATCAATGTATCGCGTTCGGGTTCGCTAAGCTGTTTACCGAAAACGTTTAATTCGTTATGCACATAAGCAGGAATGGTTTTGGAGGATTCGTGAACGTTGCCTTCTCTTGCTCTCTGCAGGCTGTGCCAACTGATGTTTTCATGGTTAATACCAACACTCTGGATGATCACCTGCGGAGCACGGGTATTTCTGCGCACTTTTTTGTAGTCAAAGCGCACGAGTTTATCTCCCGTTCCCGCCCAAACCTCACCACGGCTGTCAATCATCATAGCGTAATTGTTGCTTACGTCTTTTATCGGGTAGCCGGTTTGCTGGTTAAAATGTTCCACCCCTTCTTTTGCAATCTTGTCCCCGTCTGCGCTTAATCCGCCTTTGAGAATGGTAAATCCTTTGCTCGTGCCTATGATGATGTTGCCATCATGATCTTCCAGAATGCCATAAACTACATCATTGGGAAGGCCATGAGCTGTGCTGTAGTTTTCGAAAATGTTTTGCTCAATCTGCGAAACATCTTTCAAACTCAACATTTCCATCCATTTTTTTCTGATGATGGATACTCCTCCGCCCCAGCTTCCGGTGAGCAGGTTACCATGGCTATCTTCAGTAACGATGGACAGTTTATTGTCGGGCAGCCCCTGTGCTGTGGTAAAGTTGATGAAGTTTTCCCCGTCGAACCTGCTCAATCCGCCCCGGGTTGCGAACCAGATTGCTCCGGTTTTGTCCTGGTGTATGTTCCAGACCGTATTGTGCACAAGCCCCTGCTCCGGGGTGTAGTTGGTAAATGATTTGCCATCAAACCTGCTCAATCCACCTTCGTAGGTTCCAAACCAGATGTTCCCTTTGCTGTCTTCCTCAAGGCTGATCACACTATTGGTAATCAGTCCCTGCGCTGTACTCCAGGTTGTAACAGATTTATTGTCGAATTTACTTAAACCATAACCCGAACCGAACCACAGGTTGCCGGATTTATCGACTAACATGTTCATGATGCTTCCATCTCTCAGGCCATGATTGAATGAATAGTTAACAAAGTATCCATTTTTCAAATCCTTATGGCCTTGCGTGAATTTTGTTAGCCCGCTTTTTTCTGCCCCAATCCAGATGTCGCCGTTTTGATCTTCTGCCGTCGAAAAAACGGTTTTGTCGGGAAGCCCTTGCTTATCAGTATATTCAATTGTACTCTTACCATCAAATCTGCTCAGGCCATCTCCCTTTGTACCAAACCAAATGCTCCCGGCATTGTCTTCAACCATACACACAACAGCGTTGCTTGCCAACCCCTGCTCAGAAGTATAGTTGATAAATGAGGAATCCTTTTTTATGAATTCAGAGACACCTTCATCCGATCCAAACCATATATTACCTGCCCCATCTTCCAGGATAGAAGTAATCTTATTGCTTACAAGCCCGTCAGTCATTGTGTAGATCAAAGAGGATAATCTATTTCTTCGATTTTCGCCTGGATCAAATCGGAAAACGCCTTCATTAGTACCAAACCACAGCAAGCCACTTTTGTCTGCAGCGATGCAGTTCACCCATTTATTTACCAAACCAATTGAGCTGGAATAGTCGGCAAATGGGATTTCTCCATTCGCATCGGCAACTGGGTCATATTTCAATACGCCATTGTCAGTCGAAATCCAGAGATTACCTTTGAGGTCTTCAATAATTCCTCCGACATAATTTCCGGTATAGCCGGATTTTTCATTATAATTGATAAATTGACTGTTTCCGGTATCATTTTTATCCTGATTGTACCGACACAATCCGCTGCGGGTGGCAAACCATATATTTCCCCTATTATCTTCAATGATTCTATTGACATGGTTACCGGGAAGCCCTTGTTCAGTGGTGAAGTTTTCGAAAAATACACCATTGTATTTGCTTGCGCCTCCATAGGTGCTGAACCAAATGTTGCCATGGCTGTCTTCGGTAATTGCCTCAACGAGGTTGTGGATCAAACCATGAGATGAGTTGTAAGTTGTAAATGATTTCCCATCGTATTTGCTTACGCCATTCCCGAATGTGCCAAACCAAAGATTTCCGGCTTTGTCTCTGAACCCGCTGAGAACACTGCTCAATGCCAGACCATGGTCGGTATTGAAGTTTTGCATGTTGATAAAAAAGTCAGCCGTTTGTTTTACGGGCGAAGGCTTCTTTGATAAATCTATGGTTTCCGGTGGAGGATAGTCAGCTAATGAATGAACCACCGGCTGGCCAGCTTTTATTACAATCGGCGGCTCGATGATTTCGGTTTGTGAAAATGCATTCCGGCTTATCTGTTTAGTATCTGATTTACATGCAGAGAGGAATATCAACAAGATACCTGCCCATAAGAGGAAAACCGATTTTTGCTGAGTATTCATTTACCTTCTGCTGTTTCATTGTTTTTCACTACTGACCGACAAAATTTAAAAAGGGTAGAAAAATATGAAGGAGAATCCTCACTTCATTCGTGCCAAAGGAATGCCTGTAGCACGAACGCCTGCACGAAAGACGCATTCGGGCAGAAAGTGATGAAACTCAATTCCTTTTTTTTAAGTTCAATTATTGCCGGACATTAATGAATTCATAATCTGTGAGTAACACCTGGATTGAGCTATTGTTTAAAATAGCGGTTAATTCAGATTTTAATGCCTTTCAATTGCCAATCATCAATTACACCTTTTCACTTTGAAGAAATCAAAACCAGTTTTTTGTTTATTCAAATCAAGAAGGAATTATTAAACGGATTTTTCCTCATCCTTCAAAAATTCGATCAACCGCTGAACAGCCCTCGCGCGGTGACTTATTTTGTTTTTGTCTTCTGCGCTCATTTCAGCAAATGTCTGGCTATAACCTTTCGGTTTGAAAATAGGATCGTAACCGAATCCACTTTCCCCGTGTTTCTGATTGATTATTTCGCCCTCAACAATTCCCTCAAAAAAATACTCCTTTCCATCCATGATCATGGCAATCACAGTTTTGAATCGGGCACTCCGGTTTTTAGCATCGCCCATTTCCGAAAGGACTTTCATCATATTATCTTCAGCATTACATTGTTCGCCGGCATAGCGGGCCGATTTTACTCCCGGTTTTCCTTCAAGTGCATCAATCTCAAGTCCGGTGTCGTCTGCAAAACAATCCATCCCTGTCCTGTCATGAATAAACCGGGCTTTCTGTAATGCATTTTCCGGTAAAGTTTCAAAATCTTCGGGGATTTCTGCCTTAAATCCTATGTCATTCAAACTGAGAATTTCAATATCAGAACCTGCAACACTGCGTATCTCCTCAAGCTTGTGCCGGTTATTGGTGGCAAAAAGAAGTTTTCTTATCATGGTAAAAAATGAAAAACCCCGTCAGCACACATTGTACCACCGGGGTTTGTATATTGTTGAAAATCAATTTTAATAGTAATATAATCCGGAGTAAAATAAAGGACTTACCTCTTTCAGATCAGAACCATACTTCGAGTTGATTGATTTGATGAATTCGTTAGCCACTATTGCGTTGGCTCTTCCTGTGAGATGAATGCCATCAAGCGAAAAAGTGTTTCCGGTTACAAAAGTACTTGTGAAAGTTATGCCGTCAACAGTTAATCCTGTCGTGGAAACTTTTTCCATCAGAGCATTTGCATCCATGTAAGCCAGACCGAGATCGTTGGCAAAGAACATAATTGTTTGGTTATATGCACTGATTGCTGAATTGATACGATCCAATTCAGCCCCTGTGAGAACGTATTTGTTTGGTATCGGCGACATGCTTCCGTAACCGTGATTGATGATTGAATCGGTGGGGAGTGTAAGCAGGAAAAGCTCTCCGCTTTTCATTTGGCGCATTCCCCATGGTAAATCTTTATCAACAATTACAAACGGGTTTGGACCTAAAGCAAAAACAAGCGTGTCTGTCGAACCTAACAACTTAATCAGTGTATTCAGCGGGGCGTATCCTGTGTTAAGAGCAGCTACCTGGGCCGGTTCAGTAAGTACAAGTCCATTGTATGGCAATTGTGTATTCATAAATGTAAAATAGGGAGCTGCAGTGATGCTGGGAATATTGGCAATTGCCCCTTTGGCGCCAGTTGAAGTTAACTGTTGCAGCACTCCACCAAGAGCTAGCGAAAACAACCCGATACTGGTAATACTATCTGAGGCGCCACCTGCCAAAGCATAACCCAATACATCGTTATTACCGATCCAGGCAGTAAAAAAGGTCGGATTTTGTGCAACGGCTTCACCGAGCACGGTAGAAACACCCGGCTGGGCCGCAAAACGGGCATAATAAGGATTTTGCAAACTAAAGGATTCGGCGCCAGGTACCAGGTGAAACGATTTTGCTCCGGGCACACCCATATTATTAAATGGCCCCTGGTTGGCAATTGAAGCAAAATTCTGTTGATTAACCGGAACACCAGCCGGAACAGGGCGCTGCAGAGTGGCATCGAGAAGAAATCTTCTGCCAAATCCATATTCATCCGTCATCATCGGTTGTCTAAATTCTCCACCACCTGCAGCCATCATCTGGTCTGCAAGAATGGAAGGGTAGGAGTTGGTCTGACCTGAAATAAACAGATCTCCATCAGTATAACCCGCTGTCAACGAGTTACCTATAGCAACATATTTTGAAAAATCAACATTTCCGGAACTGATGTTTACTTCATCCAATTCAGGTTTGCAGGCAAATAATAATGCCGCAATCACTATAAATAATAAGTTCTTTATGTTCATCTTGTTCGTTGTTAATGGTTAGAAATTATACCTGAGCCCTACACCGGGGATTAAAGTCCTCGATTGGTAATCGCCAGTGAAGTTGGCTGGGGCGTATGATTTTGTAGCTTCTTGCGTTTCAAGATGCAGATATGAAAGCTCGATGGCAAAATTCTCGATAGGATAAATTGATACTCCCAAAGTGAAACCATAGGTTGTAAGACTTGGTGTTTCCGGAGTGAAGTAATTTTCATCTGTAGGTGTAGGATCATAATAGAACCCGGCACGACCTGTAACAATGTCACTGAATTTATATTCGGCGCCCACACGGGTGATCAGCGAATTGCTGTATAATCGCGGATTACTTGAGTTGAGTAAATCTGGTACTTGTTCAAATTCGAATTTCAAACTGTCATAAACATCCCAGAAAATATAATTGACCTCGGCAGCAAGCAACAATTTTTCAGTTGCCTTGTAAGAAATTCCAAAATCAAGGTTTGCCGGTAAAGGCAGATCAGCACTGAATTTGTTTTGAGCAGGAATAATTGGTCCTATTGAAGTTGGAACGGTAAATGTTGCATCGCCATCCTCAACCGACATGATGACCTCCGAACGGTAGCTTGCACCAATGCTCCAGCGATCTCCCGGTGTAACCAGCACGCCAACATTGTATCCGTAAGCTGTTGCGTCGCCTTGAAGAGTAGCCTGGCCGTCAACGGTCGGGCTATTGTAAGGTGCAGCCCTGTTCAGTTCAACATCTCCGGTAGAGATCACAAAGCCTGCACCGATACTGATCATGTCGTTAAACCTATAGGATACAGTGGGTTGAATGAAAACAGCCTTGAGGGAGAGATCCTGAACCAGACTTGCTCCAACCCAGTCATCACCCCAAACCGCTGTAGAACCGTATGGGGTGTAAGCCCCAACTCCCAGGGCTAACTTTTCTGTTACCATCATTGAACCATAAAAATAAAAAGGGGTCCCGATTGGATTGTCGTTATAAACCGTATTGTAAGTGTTTTCGAGTCTGAATCCAACCTTATTTAAGATTTGACTCATACCCGCAGAAAAACTATACTTCCCATTTATTTTTGATAAACCCGCCGGATTGAAGAAGAGGCTGCTCGCATCTCCATACAGGGACGTGCCAATTAGTCCCATCCCAGTTTGACGCTGTCCCTGTAACCTGACCTGATATCCACCGGCATGGAGGAGATTTACGCCAAGGAACATTACAATAATGAATGTTAAAACGTGTCGCATAAAATGATTGATTAAATGAATAAATTTTTGAGCGGGCGAAATTAAAACAATTTTCATAGATCACATTTAGTGAATGCCTTATGAACCAAATTTATGCATAAAATATGTTAATAGCTCAAAGTTTAAAAGCTGAGACTGGTTCTTTGATTCTTGTCAGGAATTATCTGCTAAGACATTTTTTTATTCTAAAAGACCGCAAAAGGCTTGAAAAATCAGGAAATAATCACATTTTTGCAAAAATTTTCATCATACGAAAAAAGTACTTTTTCATGCAACAAATCACGAACGAACGCCGGACCCTGATAGATGGTTCGCGGCTGATGATCGAGTCGCTTGCACGCGCAGGTGCTGATACCTTCATCGGTTATCCCATCACTCCGGCCAATTTGCTTTATCTCTACGGAAGTCAACGAATGGAGATGATGCTTGCCGCACCCGACGAAATCTCCACTTTACAATGGATGTCGGGGCTTTCTGCAATTGGGAGAATTCCTGTTACAGCAACATCATTCCCCGGTTTTGCCCTTATGCTTGAGTCGATCAATATGGCCTACATGATGGAGTTACCCATGGTGATCATCCTTGTTCAACGACTTGGACCTGCAACAGGTACTGCCACAAACGGAGCACAGGGCGACCTGCTGCTGTTAAAAGGGATGATTTCGGGAGGCCATCCGATTCCTGTTTTATGTACATCAAACTTTGAGGATTGTTGGAATTTATCAGCTGAGGCAGTTACAATGGCAATTAAACTCAGAACACCTGTGATCCTGCTTTCTTCAAAAGAAGAGGTGATGACACACAAAAGTCTCGACCTGAGCAAACTACCTGAAATAGAAAAAGTAGAGCATAAATTTTATGACAAGGACTGTGAATACAAGTCGTATAAACCCACAGATATGGTTCCTGAATTTTTGCCACTTGCTCAAAACCTCCACCAGGTCAGGATCAATGCTTCTACGCATGACCAGATGGGTATTTTGCAACATTCAACCGAAGAGGCGCTCGCCAATACGCGAAGACTGGAGGAAAAAATGCACCACAGGATGAAATGTCACCTGCGGTTCGAATATGATGCTCAGGAAGGTGCGGACAGCATTGTGGTTGCTTATGGAATTACCGCATCGGCAGCCCGAGATGCGGTTGCAGTGCTTCGCAGTGAAGGAAAAAAGGTTTCACTTCTCATCCCGAAAACATTACTGCCCGTTCCGGCCTTGTATGTCGAAATAATTAGCCAGTACAAAGTGGTTGCAATTGCGGAAGAAAATATGAATAACCAGTTCGGCTCGCTGCTTTTCGGTATAAATAAACCTGAACACATCCGGTTTGTCGGTGCATTGGGGAAAATGATCACACCACAACAAATTATTGAGGAGATAAAAGCATGAATGTTAAGATATTAAATACCGACTCATTACCTTTCTGCAAAGGCTGCGGTCATGATTTGATCTCGAAAAATACTGCGAAAGCACTTGAACATATGGGCTTGCATCCGTTGGATGTCATTATGGTTACTGATATTGGTTGTCACGGAATTATCGACCGCAGTTTGAATACCCAGACGATTCACGGGCTTCATGGAAGGTCGGTTGCGTTGGGGGCAGGAATTGCTTTTGGGATCAAAGAATCAGGGAAAAAAGTAATCGTATTTATTGGTGATGGCGGAGCCACCATCGGTCTTCAGCATATCATGGAAGCAGCACGGCTCAATCTGAACATGACGGTTGTAGTTCATAACAATATGCTTTACGGGATGACTGGCGGGCAATCGAGCGGACTTACCCCTGAAGGATTTCACACCACGACCTCGGCTGAAGGAAACCCATTTGCCGGTTACGACATCTGCGCATTGGCACATACAGCCGGCGCTGCTTACGTAACAAGGGTCACAGGTATTGGTGATATTTCGGAAAAATTCGTTAAAACATTCTCCGTTAATGGATTTTCAATGATTGAGGTAGTTGAAATTTGCCCGAGTTATGGGGTGAAATTCAACCCGGGCCGCAAGCTGAACGAAATCATCGAAACCTCCGGTCGTAAACCCGGTGAATGGATCAACGAAAGGGATGTATTTACACATCACCCCGGAAAAAAGACCAGCGATCTTTTCACCAAAACCCAGCATGTCATCAAATCATTTGATCACCAACTTAACCAGCCGCTTTCGCTCGTGATGAGCGGCTCAGCAGGTGAGGGTGTTCAGCTCGCTGCAACCATCGTGTGCAAAGCAGCCATGAAATCAGGGCTACAGGTAACCCAAAAAGGGAGCTATCCGGTGACCGTTGGTATTGGCTTCTCAACGGCTGAAATCAACCTTTCACAGGCAGAAATCAACTTTCACGGAATCAATGTTCCGGATATCGTGGTTGTTACTTCTTCCGACGGACTGGCGCATAGCCGCAAGCGCATCGAGATGATGAAATCCGGAAAGCTCTTTATTGACCTAAGCCTGACAGCACCAGCAACAGGAGCCGAGATAATTCCTTATGATTTCAGGGGAATAGGAAGCAGAACGGCTTCACTTTTCGCTACGATGTTTTTTATTTTAAAAACAGGCGTTATTCCCATTGAAGCTATCTTTGATACCATCGAGTCGGAAGGATTAAGCACAAAGTTACCGGTGGATAAACTTAAGGCTGCTCTGGGGATTTAGTCGACGTTAGGCACCATTATATCATAATTAATGAAGGACATACTTTTTATAACTTTAAGCATTTTCTTACTAATTTCAGGCTGCGAAGATGACCCTAAAATTGAGTCAAGTAAAATAAAAGGATTTAAAATTTACAATGAAAACAACGAATTAGTAACTGAATACAATTATGGCTACGACTCAGAGGGGCGATTAAATTATAAACTAACTCCCGTAACAATTGAAAATATTCAATACATAAATCAAATAATATCAGTATGGAATATTAAGTACGATTCTGGTGAGAAAATAGAAACATATTACTACAATCAGGGAAAATTAGATAGTATTTTAAACACCTATGTAGCCCCAAGGATTGGTCCTGATTTGATTACTTTCTATTATGAAAATGACAAATGCATCAGAAAAATTGAAATATTGAATGATGAAATAATAAATGTCTATACTTTCATTTATGAAGATGAAAGTATTTCACAAATCGTATTGGAACAAAAAATTCAAAATGACACATTAAATTACGTCTATGAGTATGATGAATCAGGGAAAGTGAATAAAATATTTCTTAACGGATTAATCTATTCTGAATTTGAATATACAACAATCGAAAACCCTCTTTTCAAGGTATCAAAATCTTATCTGATCCATATTCCAGTTCACCCTAATCAAGAAGAAAAAGAGACAATTACTTCAAAGGATTTATTGAGTAAAGCAAAATATTATGACTGGGAAGGAATAATCGTACAAGAAATTTCGGTTCAATACAATATCAATAATTTGGGACTTCCTATTTCAGCAGAAAGAACATTAAATGGGAAAAAAGAAAGAATTTTGTTTGAGTATCAATAAATAACAGCACACAACAAAAGATGATAACCAATTGGCGCATTCGGGTGATCAAGATAAAGACATGAAAGAAACAGCAACATATAAATCAACCAGCATCCAGCAAGAGAATCGTCAACTGGCCATATCACGGGGCCGATAGGAGCGGTTTTTTGAATTCGCCTAAAGACTATCCTCACTCATAATCCTGAACTTCAATGTAATTTCTCCGGATTCAGGATTGAAGTCAGGGGAGGATTCAACGATATCAATCTCTTCTCCTGTAGTTATTTTAAGCATCTGGGCAAGCATAGACGCGCCGCTTGTGAGTAACTGGTTCATTTTTTCCTGACTGATATTCAGCCTGTTTTCCAGGGGCTGCTTTTCGTCGTGATGAGGCATTTCGACCAATCCCTTATGCGAAGGAAAACCGGGCTCTTCCAATGAAAAGTCAATCAGCATTTGTCCTGTCTCAGGAATTTTTGAAGGGGAAATCTGTTCAGGGTTTGATGCATTCAGCTTGCTGATCATGTCCTTTATCGCTTCGATCAACTCTGATTGCAGGATTTTCGGGAATCCTTGCTGCAGTTCATTATCGCCTTTTTTCTTACTTTTCTCCGGCAGGTCAATCTCCAAACCGCCGGCAATCTTTTCTTCAATAGAGTTCTTTGCCACCAGGTTAATAATGGTAAGTTTCCCCTGCCGTTGCATGATACCGGAAAGGCTTCCCATCCGCAGGCTCTTGGCTTCACGGTCGGCGGGTGCATCAAAATTAATCATCAGGTCGGCAATCCTGATATCGGATGCATTGAGGTCAACATGACTTGAAAGTAACACATTACAGTCTTCATCCTGTTCAAATGTTTTCAAGATCAGCTCACGCTGCCTGGCTGGTGTATCGTCGGTGATTTCCACGTGCCTGATCTTACTGACCCGAAGGGCGCGCGCAATGATCTGAAGCATTTTTTTCCATTCAGTGAAAATGATGACTTTTTTTCGGCTTCTCCTCAGGTTCATCTTTTCATTCAGAATGGATTTCAGTTCATCGATTTTTGGTGAAATGTTCGTCAGATCATCCAGCAAAAACGTAGAATCGGCTAACATTCTCAACTGCCTGATCAACTGTATAGCCTGCTGAAATTCAAAAGGCGTCTGCATTTTTTTGCTGAATAATCCCAGCAATTCACCGGCCAGTTTAAGATGAATTTTAATTTGCTGAGGATGCATATCCACTGGTACATCAATGTTGCTGATTTGAGGCAACTGCTTGATAACCTGGTCTTTTTCGCGTCGCAGGAGAACATTTTCGAGACGAAGGTTCAACTCATCCAGATCGTAATAACCAACGATGTTGTTTTTGTTGTGATCATCAAAGAAACAATATTTGTAGGAAAATTCCCAAAGCGGCGACAGTAAATCAGCATCAACCAGCATCACAAGTGCATACAACTCGATAAGTCTCGAATCGAACGGGCTGCCGGACAGTACCAGCGTATGACGCCTTGGTATGGAACGGATGGATACAGAAATAGCAGAAGCATAATTTTTAATCCGCTGGGCTTCGTCAAGAATGATAAAGTCGGGATGGCTGCTTTTCAGCATGTCAAGATCAGAAAGCACATTTTCATAATTGAGGATCTGAAAATAATGATCAGAATGGCAGTATAATTCCCGCCGTTCCTCCATTGAACCCTCGATGATCATTAGCTTTTCAGCAGTAATTTTTTCGATTTCCTTTTTCCAGTGCTGTTTGAGTGTAGCCGGGCAAATGATCAATGTTTTGCCAAAACCGAAAAGGTCACGTTTCATCATTGCTGTGGCCACCGCCTGTGTCATCCTGCCCAACTCAATGTCGTCTGCTAAAATAGCGCCGGCATTAAAGGTGGCAAACTCCACACCCTCTTTTTGGAAGGGGAGCAAAGGGGTTTTAAAGATCGAAAAATTGAGTTTCTTGCTTTCCTTCAACCGTTGGATGGATGCTGCTTCGCTAGTTAACCTCACCTTGTCAAGGACCTCCGGTCGCAGAAGAATCTGCTTGAACTTATCGGTATTGTTTAAAAATCCTGTAAAACGCTCGACATCATTATCTTCGATATAATTTTTATTTCCAAAATAGCGATAAAACAGTTCAGCAACAGGACCAGTGAGTTTCTCAGGGAAAAAATAGCTGATTTTATTATTCCTGAACGGGTTAAGAAAAACTTCGATAAAAGGGTAGGGTGGTAGTTGTGCCGGGATGCGACCCGGATCGTTTTGCAGGTGAAGAAAGGTGTAGATCAAATGCTTGCACGTACCGAGTTTATTGATTCTATAATCGGGACAATTGCAATAGCCGTGTTTGCGTGTGAGGTCGCGCAGTGTAACCTTGTACTGTACACCGCGTTCGTTGGTCAGCAGGTGTTCACCAAAAATATTGTCGGCAAATTCGATAGTGTAAACGGCCTGCTGGGCTTTTTTCTTCCGTTCATCAATCACGCGCTGAATCATACCTTTACGGGTATATTTGATGCCATCCTGGGGTAATTCATCTTCGCCAAGCTTAAAAAGCTCATCAAGTTGCAGCAGTGCTGCTGTTTTGTGCCGGCAGAGCACCTCGCTCCTGCAGGTACAGTCTGTTTCCAACTGATCTTTGTAGGAAACATCTACCTGGAAATCACCATATTTATCATCAACCGAAAAACGATATTGATGTCCTGATTCTGAAAGCAGCGAACATTGTCCGTTAAGATACAGGCTTTGCCCCTGGCGATAGGAGAGTGACCCCGGGCCAGAGCGTGTTAACTCATTTCGAAGGATGGATTTTATGCTTTCAGAAATTTTCTGTTTCATCGCTCAATCGACTTTTACTACTTTGGCAAATTTAACCAAAACAGGTTAATCAACAATCTTAAGCCTGGCAAATTTTAGGATCAAATGCTTCTGACCCACTTCAGGAAAGAAAACGGTGGCTTTCCTGTTTGGGCCGTTTCCTTCCACGCTTAATACTTTCCCGTTGCCAAACCTTTGGTGCATCACCTTCATTCCGGTTTGAATATCTCCTGAGTCAGAACTTTCAAAATGCTCTTCCTTTCCGGAGGGAACTCTTGAGTCGCCAATTTTTCGCAGCTTGTCAGGGTTTATTGTTGACGGTTTTTTTGTAAATGGAACTTCAGCATCGTACCTGAACTTGTTGTGATCGCTTGGATGATTAACAACTTTGCGGGGGAATTCGATAAAAGCAGTGTCAATTTCTTCAATAAACCTGCTGGGCTCGCTGATGGTAAGATTACCCCAACGATAGCGGGTTTCGGCATAGGATATGGTGGCAGCTTTTTCGGCACGGGTGATGGCCACATAAAACAATCGCCGCTCTTCTTCCAGGTCGGCCCGCGAACTGATGGACTGGATGGATGGGAACAGGTTTTCTTCCAGCCCGACGATGTAAACATAAGGAAACTCCAGCCCTTTGGCACTATGAATCGTCATCAGTGAAACCTTGTTGTTGTCGTCTTTATCATCCTGGTCGGCATCGGTGAGCAATGAAATGTCCTGCAAATACATATCGAGCGTTCGCAGGGAATTGTCCTCTTCCAATATATTTTCGTCTTCCGATTCAGAAAATTCCTTGATGCCGTTGAGTAATTCCTCAATGTTTTCCACACGGCTAATCCCCTCAGGAGTTTTGTCTTCTTCCAGGTCTTTCAGTATTCCCGATGCTCTTGCAATGTCTTTGGCCAGCTCATAGGCATTTCTTTTCTTTTGCTGCACCATAAACCGCTTTATCATCATCACAAACTCACCAATCCTGTTTTTTATCCCCTGGTTGATTTTCAGTTCATATTGGTCAATGCTTTCAATTAACTCCCATACCGACTTTCCTAAACCCTCAGCAGCCACAACCAACCGGTCAATAGTTGTATCACCGATTCCTCTTCCCGGATAATTGATGATTCTCTTTAACGCCTCCTCATCCGATGGGTTTACAACCAGCCGGAAATAAGCAAGCAGGTCTTTGATTTCCTTTCGTTTATAAAAGGAAAGCCCGCCATAAATCCGGTAAGGGATATTGAGTTTGCGCAATGCCTCTTCAATGGAGCGGGATTGTGCGTTGGTGCGGTAAAGTATGGCAAATTCGCTGTTGGGCAATTGATTACTCATTTTAGTTTCAAAAATCGAACTGGCAACCAGGTTACCCTCCTCCATATCCGATTTTGCCCGGAGTAATTTTATCAGCGAGCCTTCATCATTTTGGGTCCAAATCTTCTTAAAAATCTGGTCTTTATTATATTGAATAACGCTGTTGGCCGCTTCCACAATGTTTTTGGTCGAACGGTAGTTTTGCTCCAGCTTGAAAATCTTCAGGTCAGGATAATCCTTTTTAAAATTGAGGATATTCTGGATGTTTGCGCCCCTGAAACTGTAAATACTTTGCGCATCGTCGCCAACAACACAAATGTTCTCGTGACGTGCAGCCAGCTTTTTCACGATCATATACTGGGCATAATTGGTGTCCTGATACTCATCCACAAGCACATACCTGAACTTGGACTGGTATTTCAGCAGAATTTCGGGGAAATCCCGCAGCAGTAGGTTCATGTTAAAGAGCAGATCGTCAAAATCCATGGCAAAGGCCTTTTTACAACGGCCTGAATAGACTGAGAACAAACGTCCCGTCAGTGGTTTGCCTGACCGGGTGTCAGATTCAATAAGTTCTGGATTTTGGTTGTAATCTGCGGCGGAGAGTAGATTGCTTTTTGCAGCCGATATTCTGCCAAGTAGCCAACCCGGCTGATATACCTTCGGGTCAAGGTTGTGTTCTTTTACAATGGTTCTGATCAGGCTCTTCGAGTCGTCGGTATCATAAATGGTGTAGTTGGAAGGATAACCCAGCAAGTGCCCGTCAATACGGAGAACGCGGGCAAAAATGGAATGGAAAGTACCCATCCAGACATTACGGGCATCTGCCGAGCCAACCAGTTTCATGATTCGCTCCTTCATCTCCCTTGCCGCCTTGTTTGTAAATGTCAGCGCCAGTATATTGAAGGGATCAACACCCTGTTGCAACAGGTTAGCAACCCTGTAGGTTAACACCCTCGTTTTGCCCGAACCTGCTCCTGCTATTACCATCGAAGGCCCCTCAGTATGCAAAACAGCCTGCCTTTGCGCTTCGTTCAACTCCTCCAGAAAATTCTTCGCCATTACAATTCCATTTGAGCCTCAAAAGTAGTGCTTTTTGAGAACTTCCGAAGACCTGTTTTGTGAAAAGAATTAGTTGTTAATATTTTGTAATAAACTGATTTTCAATTTTAAGTGTTTTCTGACATTCATTCCTTAAATGAGATTCCAGGTTACACAAATGGATTCAGATACCACCTACGTGAGGTCACGCTTTGGAGATGTTCAAATATTCTATTACGACCTTAATGTCGGCCTCTGCCCAGTCAAGTGATTGAAGCTCATTAATACCAAGCCATCTGTATTCGGAATGATCTTTCAGGGTTAACTGCCCGGAGGACAATTTGCAAATGAAAGGAATTAAACGGATAGACTTATCGGAGTATAGATGTTCAACCGGCTGAAGTTTCCCGATGATCTCAATATTGAGATTTAATTCTTCCAGAATTTCCCTTATGATGCATTCCTCATCAGTTTCGCCTGGCTCTATTTTTCCTCCCGGAAACTCCCAAAGTCCTGCCAGGTGGCTGCCACTTGCCCTTCGGGTAGCCAAAACTTTTCCATCCTTTTCAATGATGGAACATGTGACCTCTATCATCTTTTAAAGCGGATTATTGTGCTGTGAATTCATTCCGTACCTCAATCCATCCCGGGTACATGATACTTTGCTGTCCAATCATCACGGATGGCTTTAGTTTAATCATGATCCTGGTCGTTTTGCCTGAACCATCCGTTAAACCCATGGCATAGTTAATGATTTTATTGATCTGGTCACCTTCAATTACATCTGCCAGGTTGAAACCAACCTTTAGCGGCAGCGATGCTGTTTCTCCGGGGTTTGTTACGAACTTTTGGTTGATGACGCCTTCGAGAAGCTGACTGTCGTCAATGAAGAGTATCCATTCCAGGCGGTTTAGCGAAGCAGGCTGATCGTTGGGGTTTTTTACCAGCAGGTTCAGGTTAAAGTTCAGGGGGAGTTGTTTGTTGAGATAGGCATTGGTGAGTTGCAGCATTTCCAGGGGTTTGACATCCGAAATTTTCTGTATGTTTGAAATATTTACTTCAGCGAGACGGATATCAGTCACAGTATTAATCCGGAATTCGCATTTCGACAGCATTTTCATCCCTTCTACCTGGTTCAGTAAATCACAGGAAAAAAAGAAAATAGTTATTGCAATAAGAAAAGTTAATTGTCTGAATTTCATGATTAATGTTTAAAATTGTGTTTTGCAAGAATCCCCAGCTTGACGATCACAATTCAGGAAAAACCTTCACCGGAGTTTCGCAATTTAAATTTTTACTGGTAGAAAAAACATCAGAAAGAACTGCATTTTGGTTTCCTTACTATTAGGGTCATTAAAAATTGAATGCATAACCAAAAATTATGACCTGAGATTTTGCTGCAAAATTAGTAAATCAGGTTAATTTTCGATACCCGTAATTTATAACCATTCCAAATCAATTTCTTTTTTATTTTGCATCAAAATTTTAAAAAGATGAAAAAGTCACATTTTCGGTTCATTTTCAGTTCTCTCCTTCTTTGCCTTATCACATTGTCTGCTTACAATCAAGCTGTTAACATCAATTACAAAGTTAAAGGCAAAAACGTCTATTCGGCCTCAATTTTTTTCTCGTCGGATGAAGGTTTGCCGGGTTTAACTGCGGATGAATTTTTACCATATCAAAACATCTTCTTCACTATAAAACCAAATGAAGGCAGTGAAAAAGAATATTTTAAAGAAAATGAACTGGAAGAGTACCTGAATTTTATTGAATTACAACAACTGGGTAAAACCATTCAGCCAGCAGCGTCCATTCGGCCGGTTTCCAGCCAGGATGGTAAAATCGCCCATCTCATCATGTCATTTCCAAAAGAAAAAGTGCTGCTTTATGAACCGTTCGTTTTTATAAGTCCATTTGATACGACTGATGCTATCCTTTTGAGTGACGAGTATTTCCCTGACTTTTTTAATTACAGGAAAATTTATGAGAGCGGATACAGCATGAGCCAGGATAATGAATATGTTGATGCGTTCAATGTATTATTCCCGGTGGTTGAAGCATCCTTAAACAACCCGGAAATAACCCATTACAGTTTTTACAATCACCTGAGTGAAATCCTGATGGAAACAGTGATTCAAAGTCACGCTGACAGTCTTGTCCAAGTGTATAATTTTTACTCTGACCATTTCAGAAGTACATATAATTATGATGATTTGATCAGGTGTGATTCCGTTGAAAATTTAATAAAACAAGGGTCAGAATTATTTTCGCCCTATTTCGGATTGAATTTTCCAAAGAGCAAAGTTTTTAAGGATAATTACAACAAACTATTGGCAGATTTGAAAGCGCTCAGATCGGAGAACCTGGATTTATTCAAAGTACACAAAATGAAGTTTTTCGAACAGGGCAGCTACGAGAAGGATTACCGGTTTTATTTTTACATCGATCTTATTGCGAAAATGTTAACCCATATTGATGCCTATCGAAGCCTGGATGGACTTGATGAGATCGATATCTCATCAATTGACAGGTTTCCTGAAAAAAAGGCTGATCTTATCAGAACCGGATGGCTGGATGATTTTAAGATTATAATAGGTTTGATCAATACAGAGATCAAATACCAGCATCGGGTTTTTAATGACTCCGTGATGAGTAACCTCTATAGTCAATTGGAAGCCCAGCGGCAGCCATATTATGAAATTTTCAGGGCTTTTAACTCAATGTCCCGTGACCATGATTTATTTTATAAAATGATGGAAACAGCATTGAAGAAGTGCAGCGATCTTGAATTGATCCAAAACATTGAGATGTGGATCATGTGCCATAACCTCACTGTCGGGCAAGTTGAGGCACAGGTCATTGAAGGTATTAACATAGGGATAAACTTAATCCGGAAAAAAAGCTGGACTGAAGCAGGCCAGCAATTTGATGTGATTACGATGCAGGCGAGCAACCTGGCTTTGCCCTGGTATTATTCCGCAATCGTCAGTTATGAAAAAAATGATGAGTTTTTAGCTCAAAACAGGTTTGCCCTCGCTCTCGAGAAATATCCTGCCTACATTTCACCGCGCATTTATGTGTACAATAATCTGTTTGAAAAAGCTGATTATGATATGCTTTTAACCAATATTAATGAGTCGTTGGAAGTAATGGATATCTGGCTTTTGTATTTTTGGAAAGCCAAAGTGCAATTTGCCAAAAAGCAATATAAGGATGCCATCCTTACGATCAATGAAAAGTGTCTAGCGCTCAATCCTTATGACTTCGAATCCTGGTTTTTACTTGGGGATACATATTTCGAACTGAAGGACTTGAATAAAGCAAGAGAATCTTATCAGCAGACCCAGCGAATTAACCCTTATGACCACGTGAAGTACAGCCAGATCATGCAGGAGAAATTTGGAAATAAATAACCCTTTGTATCTGGAACGAACACACCAAAATGTTTAGAAGCATAGGATTTAATAAAAAAAACCTGCCCGGAATCGAGCAGGTCTTTTTTGGTATGGTTAACCCCCTGGATTATTACTTATTCAGTAAACCTTCGGCACGGGCAATATATTTTTCGAGTTCACGCGCCTCGGTGCTTTGAGGGTAATCTTTCCTAATTTCTTTGTAAACTTCTATAGCTTTTTTGTAATCGCTCAGCAATTCATAGGTCCAACCGGCTTTCATTAAAAAGACAGGTGCCGAGAATTCATTTTTACTTGCTTTGGCTGCTTTCAGATAGTAATCAACGGCTTCTTTGTTGTTTCCTAATTCAACATATGCATCTCCAATAGCACCTAAAGCCATTGGCTTGACCAGTTTATCCCTGGTTTTGTATTTTTTAAAGTGATCAATGGCATTTTGAAATTCACCCTTTTTCATGTAAATTACACCGGCATAGTAATTGGCAAGGCTGGCCGATTTGGTAAACTTGTATTTTTTGGAGATATCCAGAAAACCCGGATTAATTCCGTCACCATTGAGGGCAAGGTTCAACGAATCTTGTCCAAAATATTTTTCTGCGGTGAACATTTCGATCTGGGCTTTCTCCTCTTTGGGTTGAATATAAAACCTTTGGAATCCAAAATACCCTAAAACGATAGCAACCAGCACTACTAATATGATTGTGATTGGTTTCTGATTTTCCTCGATAAACCGCTCGGATTTACCTAATGCTTCTTCTACTGCCTGAATGTTTTCTTCAGCTTTTGTCGATTTTTTCGCCATAATTATCTTTAGAAATTTGAAGGTGCAAAAGTATATTTTTTTTCCAACGCAGCACTGATGCAGCATTTTTTTTTAATTTTGGCAAATCAAGCTATGTAATGATTTGAACTACTTTTTAAGTCATTTTTAATTACTTTAGCCAAAAAAGGTTGATTAGTTTAGAATTTGATAGAAAAACAACTATGAAGAAGTTTCATTTGATGTTTATCCTCTTTTTTTTATCTGCACCTATCGCAAATGCCAATGCAGGTTGGGTGATTCAGGTTCGTTACAGCGATTCGGATGGAAATGCAAACGAAGAAACCATCATGATCCAGGACAATAAGTTGCGATCCAATGGCATCGATGGCACTTTTATTTTTGACCTGGAGAACGATTGGATGATGGTGATTAATGACACCAACAATACTTGCTGGCAGGTAAAAATAAGTGAGTCCAGGGAATCATACTACCTGGCCACCAGGAAGTTTATGGATAAAATGCTTGTGAGTTTACCACCACAGGAGCGAGAGATGTACCGACCACTTTTTGCAGAGATGGAAAAGATGTATGCAAATTTTGACCCTTCGATCCTTGATGCGGTGAAAATTCGGATTGAAAAAACTGTTGAGAATGAAATAATTGCAGGTTTTAATACCAACAAATACCTGGTTTATGTCGATGATACTTTAGTAGAACAAAAATGGCTGGTTACTGATTTAGATTTAAGCAACGACCTGAATTTAGGTAAAATGGTAAGATCTTTTAAAGAAATCAGCCCGATTACCGGCGAAGATGTCATGTATCAATTTACCGAAACCTACCTTGATCTGAGTGAAAAAGGATTCGAAATGCGATCGGTAAATAAGGCAGGAGAAATTACAGAGGTAATGAATATAGAGAAAAAGTTGTTTGATGCCGACCTATTTTCTGTCCCTGAAGGATTCAGGCAAATAAGCATTGAGGAAATGCTGATGATGGAGATGAATGGTGAAGACAGGTGATTTGGGGGGTAGGATGAAAGTTATCGTAGGAGCAATGTTTTTGTTGGTATTTTCTTAAACAAGATCGGAAATTAATTCAAATCAGAGATATGGAAAACAAATTCATCAGGAGTAGATCATTGATCAGAACGGGAAGTATGATGATGATTTTACTCACATGCACATTCATTTGGGGTCATACTCAAAATGCAGATGCAGACGATAAAATAGAAGTTGTTGTTAATGAATGGCTTAAACTGGGAAGTTTTGACGTGAAAATGCCCGTATACAGTGATCAGAAAAATGTAAAGGGTGAAACATTTGAAGATGAGGACCTGCTGAAATACAATTTTGTAGATATCTCAACTTTACAACCAATTGATAAAAAGCAGTTTAGTTGGAAAAACAATTCTTTTTCGTGGGAAAAAACAACAAGTGCTAAAAACGGATTCGTTTACCTGGAAAAAAAAGTGACCGGAAGTAAGCATCAACTGGGATTTTTAGCCACCTATCTTTATGTTGATCGGTTCCTGGAAGTTGTCATTGAAATCAGTTCTCCACAGATGTTTGAGTTTTACCTCAACGGCGAACTGCAAAATACAAAAAGCACAGCCGACACGCCCGATGCAGATAAAACCGGAAACACAAAAAAGACCATCAAACTTGAGCGGGGTAAACATCTGCTATTGATTAAAACGCTTAAACCTTCTGACAATGATACCGACTGGACAGTAAAAGCGCAGGTTACTTTTTCGGAAAAATTTGGAAAAGATGTTGTCCGGGCTGAAATTTCACCTAAAACGATTAAAAACATCAATCATTTACTGGAGGGAGATTTTGTGAACTCTGTCTCCGTTTCGCCGGATGGGAGTATGGTTTTGCTACGATTTTCATCGGTCACACCTCCGGATGGAAAAACGGAACGCTGGGCAGAGATCAGGGAGTTGAACACCAATGTTTTACTTCATTCATTCCGGCATTCCGACATGTCAGGAATCGAATGGATACCCGGGGGTGAAGGAATTTCTTATAGCACAGTCAAAGATGGTAAAAGCTCAATATGGTTGTTCAATTTGATTGATCTCTCTCAGAGTGTATTGATCGAAGATTTGAAAGATCTTGGAGGCTACTCGTGGTCTCCCGATGGTAGTTTCATCATCTACAGCATCAGCGAGAAGCCGGAAGAAGAAAAATCGGGATTGAAAAGACTGGAAGGGATGCCCGATCGCTGGCCATGGTGGCGCAATCGAAGTTATTTGAATAAACTCGATGTGGCTTCCGGAATTTCTGAAAAACTGACCCATGGACATTTGACCACCAGCCTGATGGATATCAAACCTGACGGGACGAAGGTTCTTTTTAGCATGAATATTCCTGATTATTCTGAAAGACCATATTCCAAGCAGTTTTTGATGGAGATGGACCTGGAAACTTTTGAAGTTGACACCCTCTGGGAGAACAATGTTTCCGCTTCCTGTCAATATTCACCAAATGGACAATACCTGCTTGTGAAGGCTTCAGCAACTATGTTTGGTGATATTGGAATGAATGTATCCGGTGATGTCATTCCGAACGAAAGTGATACACAAGCCTACATTTATAACCTCGCCACAGGAAACACTGACCCGATCACCTTTGAATTCAATCCTTCAATTTCAGACGCTTTCTGGAGCTATTTTGACGAAAACAAGATATATTTTGTAGTGACAGATAGGACATACAGGAACATCTATGTTTATGACATGAATACCCGCTATTTTGAGAAGATAAATACCGGGTTGGATGTGGTCAATAGTTTTTCAATGGCAAAGATGGCTCCTGTGGCCGTTTATACCGGTTCGGGCAATTCGGCGCCTCCGGATGCAAGAAAAATTGACCTGACCACCGGGCAGTTTGAGGTAATTGCCTACTCGCAAGTCAAACAATTCGAACATGTAGTTTTTGGGAAAACAGAAGATTGGAACTTCACCAACGACGCTGGGGTAGAAATTGAAGGCAGGGTTTATTATCCACCGGATTTTGACAAATCGAAACAATATCCGCTGATTGTTTTTTATTACGCCGGGACCACTCCGACAGACAGGAGTTTCGGTGGTCGCTACCCAAAAAATATGTTTGCAGCACAGGGCTACGTGGTTTATACATTACAACCAAGCGGAGCCATTGGTTATGGACAGGATTTTTCGGCTGCCCACGTGAATAACTGGGGAATCACTGTTGCTGATGAAATTATTAAGGGAACAAAGTTGTTTTTGAAAGACCACAAATTTATTGACACAAGTCGCGTCGGCTGTATTGGTGCGTCCTATGGTGGTTTCATGACCATGCTCCTGCAAACCCGCACAGATATTTTTGCTGCAGCTATTTCTCATGCCGGCATCAGCAGCATTTCAAGCTATTGGGGCGAAGGTTACTGGGGTTATCTCTACAGCGCTTCGGCAACTGCCAATAGTTTCCCCTGGAACAACCAGGAATTGTATGTAGGTCAAAGTCCGCTTTTTAGTGCCGATAAAATCAATACGCCATTATTATTACTCCATGGTGCTGACGACACTAATGTGCCAGTTGGAGAAAGTCTTCAGCTTTACACTGCACTGAAACTGCTTGGAAAACAGGTTGAGATGATCGAAGTGGCCGGGCAGGATCACCATATTTTGGACTATAAAAAGCGCATAATCTGGCAAAAGACCATTTTTGCCTGGTTCGATAAATGGCTGAAAGACCAGCCTGAATGGTGGAATGAGCTTTATCCTGACAGAAACCTCTAATTTTAAATTTGATGACTCAGGAAATTAAACAAGCCTTGTTCGATTATCTGGCTGGCTTCATCACCGAAAATAAGCGCAACAAGTTTGAAGAAGTAATTCAGCAGCGGACGCGTTATGTCACCGTTGTGCTGGAAGATATTTACCAGCCTCACAATGCAAGCGCCGTGCTTCGCACCTGCGACTGTTTCGGAGTACAGGACGTGCATATCATCGAAAACCAGAATATTTATACGGTTAATCCTGACATTGCACTGGGTTCGTCCAAATGGCTCAATCTGTATTCCTATTGCGGACAGGAAAACAACACTCCGGCAGCATTGCAGTCGCTCCGGCAGAAAGGTTACCGAATAGTGGCCACCACACCACACAAGGATGATGTCACTTTGCAGGAACTCCCGCTCGATAACGGACCAATAGCATTGGTTTTTGGAACCGAAATGAGAGGAATAACCGGCAGTGCTCTGGAACTGGCAGATGAGTTTATGAAGATCCCGATGTACGGATTCACCGAAAGCTTTAACATTTCTGTGTCAGCAGCGCTGGTGCTGTTTCACCTCACCGAAAAACTCAGGAAATCTGACATTAACTGGCATCTGACCGATGATGAAATGCTTGACATCAGGTTGCAATGGGCAAGGCAGGTAGTCAAACGAAGCGATCTGATCGAACTGGATTTTTTAGCCAAAAACAAATCAAATGGGTAATCAGAAATTCGCTATTTTTGCAGCCTCACAAATAATTCAATATTTACTTTAAAATCACAATATTATGGGAAAAGGTGACCAAAAAACAAAACGAGGCAAGATAATCAGCGGTTCTTACGGAAAAACCAGACTGCGCAGGCCTGTAAAAAACCTGGCCGAAAGAATAGCCGATGAAGTGAAGAAAAAGGCGGAAGCGCCTGAAGAGAAAAAGGCTAAACCCGCTGCAAAAAAAGAGGTAGCAAAACCCGCTGCTGAAGAAAAGAAAGCAGAGAAAAAGGCTGAAACCAAAAAAGAATCGAAGCCAAAAGCTGAAAAAGCAGAATCCAAGACTGAAACTGCAAAAGCAGAACCTGTCGCCGAAAGTAAAGCGGCTGAGCCAGATAAAGAAGCATAGTTGTTCTGATTTTTAAAAGGTATTGTACTTACGGGATGTCCAGACGGTCATCCCGTATTTTATTTCAGGCTGGCCAGATTTTTTACTATTTTTTTAAAAAGTTTACCCCTTTCCTCAAAGTTTTCAAACCGATCGTAACTGGAAGCGGCAGGGGACAGCAGGCAGGCTTTACCTTTCAGGGTATAATTAAGGATCAACGAGGGCAGGTCATTCCAGTCATACACAAAAACCAGGTTTTTCCCTGGATTAATTTGTTGTTCCAGCATTTCCATCATTCTTTTCCCTGCAGGGCCCGTAAACAGGAAATTCCTGATGCCGGAATTGGCCAGAAAAACAATCAATTCAGAGTAATCAATGCCACGGTCTTTGCCGCCAAGGATAATCGTATCAGTTTCGGGTAAGGTTTTGACGGCTTCAATGGTAGCTTCCGGTATAGTGGAGATGGAATCATTAATGAATGTAATCCCGGCAGCAACTCCGGCAAATTCAAGTCGGTGCTCAAGAGGCCTGAAAGTGGCTATGCCCTTTTCTATTTCCACAGGATGAAGACCGGCAATGTGACAGGCAATGACCGATACTAGGATGTTTTTGATGTTATGTTGTCCGCGTAGGAGACTAAGAGCAATGTTTACTGGTTCAGATGTTTCGGGGATAAATAATACCTCTTTTTCGTGGTTGTAAAAATCACCTGTCAGATCAACCGGGATTAATTGTCCCTGAAAATTGAATGCTTTGATATGATGCTTAAGGTATTCATTACTCGCGTCATAGATCAGGTAGTCTGAAGGATTTTGATAAACAGCAATATTGAATTTTGCATGGGCATAATTGTTCACCGATTTGAAATAATCAAGGTGCTCCTGGAAAATGTTCAGCAAGACGGCGATATGCGGGGATTGATTTACAAATTCAAGCTGATGTGCTGAAATTTCAAAAACGATCCGGGTTTGATCCGTGATACGTTCGATGGCATCAAAAGGTGGAATACCAATATTCCCGACCAGTACAGCATCACGACCCGATTCTTTCAGGAGATGAAATATCAGGCTTGACGTTGTACTTTTGCCTTTAGTCCCTGTTACTCCGATGATTTGCCGGTGAAATCGCTCCAGGAAAAGTGAAGTTTGCGAAACGATTTCACAATGACCAAACGAGGCGATGTTATTGTTGAAATCAATACCAGGAGATTTAAACACCAGGTCGGCATCATTTAAAGCTTCAAGATATTTTTCTCCTAATAAAATCTGATTCAACTCATGGCCATCTAATTCACTCAGGTTAAGGTCAGCATTTTTGTCCGCAATGATTAACCGGATTTCAGGAAAAAATTTTCGAAGCAACCTGTAACTTGATTTCCCTTCCCTGCCAAATCCGAGAATTAAAACCCGTTTTCCCTCAATCAATTTCTTGAGTAAATCCTTCATTTTACAGCTTCTTTTAGGATTTTTAGAAACTGATCAGGTACAAAGTGCTTCTTCTCAAGGTTGTTTAAAAGAAAGCACTGTTTATCATTTTGAAATTGAGCAAAGTTGTTTGTCGAAGAGTAATAGTCTAAAAGGTAGGGTAGGGGTAATTTCCGGTTTTTTCTGATGGTCATGGTCAGCGCCGTGTTCACCTCATCGATCGTGCCCACACATTCGAAAGGTTTTTCGTCGGCAATGCCTGTCAGCTGCTGGAAAATCGGGAGCAACGATTCATCATGCATCAGGTTTGCTCCAAAGATCGATTTCAACATATTCTCTTCAATAAAAGGTGAAAGGATAATCCAGGTGAACAGGCATTTGGAGCATTTGCAACACCATGAATCGGTTTTACTGCCGGCATTGCAACTCTTGAAATGAGAAAACTGGTGTGAAAGCCCTGAAAAAATCTTCCCAATCTGAAGTTCGTTTAATGGTCGGAGCAGACTGAAATAATTTGCGCTTTGGCTAACGTATTGATTCACGTAACTTCTGAAATCTTCCTCAAATAGAATGGATTTAGAATATTGATGGTTAATGTTTGTTCCAGGGATTGTAGGTTCGTTGGCGCTCGATTCGTTGGATAGGGCAATATGACTGCTGTTGGTCATCGCAGCGGCAAGCAAAGTGATAAATGCAATCAGTGCTGAAAAGGGCGTATGCCCGTTAAGAAAACCGTTTTCATTGAGCCTCAATAACTCCTGATCCAAAGTACGGTAAAAGACAACTATATCTTGTTCAGCATACCCTGCAGCCCTTGATGTTTCAAGGCTTGCTTTGCGGGGATTCAAAATAAACGGAAGAACTTTAAATCCACCCTTGTCGACCAGGTCCAACGTCACGGCGGAATCTTTTCCTCCACCCACCGGAACCAAAACGGACTCTTCAGGTTGATAGCAAACAGACTGATAGTCCCAATCCCCCCGCACTTCAATTGTCATAAAATCGTCAAAATCGGGTGTAATGCCATTCAAATAAAAAAATTCACCAAGCCCGTTAAAGTAAAGTTTTTTAAACCAATCAACCTGGGTTTTGTCGAGAAAAGCAGGATTTATAAATACTTTGGGAGGGCATGCCGCTTTCCAGTAACTTACCAATTCGACCATACCTATGTGAAATGCAAGATTCTCCAGTAAGTCCTCGTTAATTGAAAAGTTGATGAAAGATTTTGCAGGGATCGTAAGGGTAGGTTCGAAAATGTGCAGATCGGACAAGTTGAAGCGATACTTAATTTGCAGTTGGTCAGCCGATTTGATAACCTTGAAATCATCGAAGGAGAAAAAAGGATATTTTTTTCTTAAAGAATGATAAAGACTTTGATTTTGCTGGACGGGCATCGCAATTTTACGTAAATTTGTTTCGCATTCAAAAACCAAAATTATTCAATTTAATTTTGCAGCATGGAAAACTTTGATGACCTGATAAAAATCAGGACTAATAACATAAGACCCGGGCCGGGCAAAATACTGATTTCCGAACCCTTCCTGTATGACTATTATTTCAAACGCTCAGTAATTTTGCTTGCTGAACATTCCAAAGACGGCTCGTTTGGGGTGATCATCAATAAACCGTTGGTGATGAGTTTTGATGAGGTAGTAAAAGACTTTCCCGATTTCAAAGCAAAGGTTTACCTCGGAGGGCCTGTGAGCACCGACAGCCTTTTCTTCATCCACACGATGGGAGAAATGATTGAC
Source organism: Bacteroidales bacterium (assembly GCA_014860585.1). Taxonomy (NCBI): domain Bacteria; kingdom Pseudomonadati; phylum Bacteroidota; class Bacteroidia; order Bacteroidales; species Bacteroidales bacterium. Next base: position 27,643 of record JACZJL010000111.1, read on the forward strand.
AACAGTATGCCAATTATCAAAGGGTTGCACTGGGGTGGAGACCTGGAACAGGTCAAAGACATGATCAGATTTGGCGAATTGAATGAACAAAATATTCGCTTTTTCATTGGTTACTCCGGCTGGGCAGCCAAACAACTCGACATGGAGTTGAAGCGTGACTCCTGGCTGGTATCAAAACTCAGTGCTGACCAGGTAATGAACGCTAACCCCGATGAAATGTGGAAATCTACCCTGCGTGAACTTGGCAAAGAATATAGCTCGTGGACAAACTTTCCTACTGATCCGGAAATGAACTGACCCTGCCCATGAGATACGCCATTGTTGACATCGAAACAACCGGGACAAGTTACATGCACGGTAAAATCACCGAAGTAGCCATTCTTATACATGATGGCGCGAAAATCGTTGATGAGTTTTCCTCTTTAATCAATCCCGAACAGAGAATTCCCTACCGGATTACCCAACTTACAGGGATCAGTAACCGAATGGTGGAACTGGCTCCGAAGTTTTACGAAGTGGCTGCAAAAATCGTGGAAATCACTGAGGATTGTATTTTTGTGGCGCACAATGTCAGTTTCGACTATAATTTTATTCGCCAGGAGTTTAAGTCGCTGGGATATGATTATCAGCGCGAAAAACTTTGCACAGTGAAGTTAAGCCGCAAGTTGATTCCTTTTAAAAGATCCTACAGTCTTGGGAATCTTTGTCAGGAACTGAACATTCCAAACCCTCATCCCCACAGAGCATTGGGGGATGCTAAAGCTACTGCGGTTCTTTTTGACCTTTTGCTAAGCATTGATCCAAACCCTTCTGAAATTTCATTGCAAGGGCTGAATAGCAGTCTAAAGCCTGAGTTCATCAAATCACTGCCTGAGCTAGCCGGCGTCTATTATTTTCTGGATGAAAATCAACATATAATCTACATCGGTAAAAGCAAGAATATCCGTTCACGGGTGATTGCCCACCTGACCAATTGCACAACCAGCCGGGCGTTGGAGATGAAAAACAAACTGGCCTCGGTGGATTACGAACTGACCGGAAATGAATTGATTGCGCTGTTGCTTGAGTCGCATGAAATTCACAAGCATAAGCCGGTTTACAACCGTGCCCAGCGCCGGGCCCTTTATAACTACGGGCTATATTGCGAACAGGATGATGAGGGTTATTTAAGGCTTTGTATTAAAAAAATTGATGATGAACATCTTGCTGCTCCTTTGACGACTTTCGACTCTTTTGTTTCAGCGAAGAATTTCTTATTCAACCTTTGCGACGAGAACCACCTTTGCCAAAAGCTATGTGGACTCTATGAGACAAAATCATCCTGCTTTCAATACAAGCTGCATGAATGCCTGGGAGCCTGTATAGGAGAAGAAAGCACCGCCGGGTACAATACCCGCGTGCAAAAAATACTTGACCGATTCACCTACGCACGTCCTGATTTCATGATCATTGATGAAGGGAGAAACGATGATGAATGTGCCGTGGTTAGGGTGGAGAACAACCGATACGTCGGGTTTGGTTTTACTTCAAGGGAAATCAATGGTTATGATGCTTTCAGCTATTACTCCGATTGCGTGAAGCATTACCCTGAAAATAAACATGTGCACTCCATCATCAGGAGTTACCTGGAACATAACCCACGGGCAGTAGTACTAAAAAGTGAAGTGTCTGAGTAAAAGAACCTGATTCGATGGTTCACTGGAGATAATTTTCACAGGCTACTCATACTTAATGGCATCCATGGGGTTCTGCCGGGCTGCTTTAAAGGATTGCCAGGCTACGGTTAGAATAGCGATAATCACGGTAATAAAGAGTGTAAACAGATATGGCCACCAGGTTTGTTGAACCCTGAAAGCAAAATTTTCCATCCATTTTTCCATAAAAAGCCAGGAAACAACCATCGCCAGTATGTCTCCTATAACAACCAATTTAAGGAAATCTTTGCCCAACAACAAAACGATCATGCCAACATCCGCACCAAAGGTTTTCCTGATGCCAATCTCTTTCTTTCGCTGCAAAGTAAGGTATGAAGCCAGCGCGTAAAGCCCAAGGCAAGCCAGAAAAATGGCTACTATTGCAAACCATGTAAACCCTTTTCCAAACTTTTCTTCCTTCTCATAAGTCGAAAGCAACATCTGATCAAGGAATTGATAGATAAATGGTTCGCCCGGGACCATTTCTATCCAGATTTTTTCGATGTCGTCAAGAGCCTGCCTGTAGTCTTGCACATTCAATCTGACCGAAAGATAGTAGAAGTAGTCAAATGGCTTGCAGGTAATAATCAGCGGCTGGATCGGGTGATGGAGAGGCGTGAAATGAAAATCTCCAACTACACCAATCACTTCATGCTTTCCATCCCGGTTGAATGATTTTCCTACCGGTTGATCCCATCCCATCTTTTTTGCAAGGGATTGATTGATAATGATATTTCTCTGGTCATCATCTGTTTTCTCGAAATTCCTTCCTTCAATGATTCCGATCTGCATGGTTTCAAGCCAATCTTCATCTGCATCCAATACGTTTATGATCATCGAAGTTTCCATCCCCTCAGGAATGTAGCCGTTACTCGTTAATCCCCAAACCGGAACATTGGTGGAAGCACCAGTATTAACAACATACGACAACTGTTTAATCCTGGTCTTTAAGTGATCAACGCTTTGCTGTGCTTTTTCGCCCATCAATTCAAGCACTAAAACATTTTCCCTGTCGAATCCAAGGGGCTTGCTGTTCATATACCTCAACTGCCTGAATACACCGATGGTTGATATGATTAATGTTGCTGAGATGAAGAACTGAACCACCACCAGCACATTTCTGAACCATCTCCCTTTGTTAACCGTCACCAGTGCACCTTTTATTACCAGATCAGGTTTGAAAGAAGAAAGAAAAAATGCAGGATAACTTCCTGAAAGTATCCCGACAAAACCAACCAAAACAATTAATGCAGGGATCAGGAGTGTCAGATGAATATCACCAAGTCTGATATTTGTGTTAAAGAGTTGGCTGAAACCGGGAAGAAAGATTTCTGCTATTGTCAAAGCAACAGCAAGAGAGAGAAAACTTATCACAACAGATTCGCTCAGAAATTGAAAAATGAGTTGGGAACGGAATGCCCCAAACACTTTCCTGATGCCCACTTCGCTGGTACGTGCTGAAAACCGTGCTGTTGAAAGATTCATGAAATTGATGCAGGCAATCAAGAGGATAAAAATGGCCACAGCACCGAAAATATAAAGATTGGTTACGTTTCCTGAGATGAAGAGATGCTCTGGTGCTGACGAGTGAAGGTAGATGTCCGGCAGGTTGTCGAACTTAAAACGAAGTTCAACACCAAAGTTACGGTATTTGTAATTAATATGTTTTTCGAGGAAATCAGGAAATTTATTCACCATGTTATCCCAATCGGTGTTTTCGGCAACAAGTACATAGGTGTAATAACCCCAACCACCATCCCAGTCCATGTATTGGTTTTCAAGTTGATACAGTGTTGAAAATGAGCCAAGCGCTTTAAACTGAAGATGCGAATTGGGCGGTGGGTCTTTCATAATTCCGGTCACCAGGTAATCTTGTTTTCCATTCATCCTGAGGACCTTTCCCATCGGATCGGTATCTCCAAAAAGCTGCCGGCTGCCCGATTCCGTCAGAACCATTGTAAATGGCGCAGTCAATGCTGTTTTAGGATTACCACGCAACATAGGAAAAGTGAAGAGATCAAACACACTTGAATCAGCATATTGAAAGTCTTTCATCTGTTTCACCTGGTCATCATATTCGAAATAGGCTTCACTATGCATCGAAAAACGAGTCATCACTGTGATTTCAGGGAACTCCTCCAACAGCGAAACACCCATTTCGGCAGTACCCACGCCAAGTTTTTCAATCAATCCTTCCCTATGCATTTCGATGATCAGCTGATAAATCTGATCTTTGTTCTTGTGGAAGGTGTCAAAATTACTTTGATGGTAAATGTAAAGCATCATCATCAGACTCGCTGCCATACCGATGGCCAGTCCTGAAATTTTAACCAGCATAAAGAATTTATCCTTTTTAATCTGTCTGATTATCAGTTTTAAATAGTGCCTGATCATTTGATTTCATTTTATTGATGAAGAAATCCCATTTGCTGTTGCCACCTTCATTCCTTCCATCAACCGTTATGCCTGATTTTCATTTCATTTTAAGTCAATTAGTTAATGAAGCGGCAGAAAAAATTGTCCAAAAATGATGTCCGGTTTAGAACACCGTTCTGTTTGATTTCGCACCATGTTGGAAATATTCTGAAATTTAAGTTCCTTGATAATTGCCGGTAAAGAGAATTTATCTACTTTTGCACCCCAAAATTGTAAGTGAGGGTTCTATCGCCTAACAATCATTCATTTGCAAGCTAAACAGTAAATACTAACCAGGATGTAAAGGCGGCATCCACAATTAAATTTTAATGATTAACGAACAAGAAAAAGTAAACCAGGAACCTGAGGATCAGCTCGATCCAATCCAGGAAGCCACTCCGGTTGAAGAGACTCAAACCATCAATGCAGAAGTAACTGAAGAGATTCAGGCTGAAGTTGAACCGGTGGTTGAAGTTGAAGCTGAAGCCGAAGTTGAAGCATTGACTAATGTGGAAACTGAGGTGAAAGCTGAAGTGGAAACTGAAAAGGTACCTGAACCAATTCAGGAAAAACCTGAAGAGCCAGTTGAAGAAGAAGCAAAACCAAAACCGGCATTCAGGGAAACTCCAAAAGCACCGCTCACCCCTGCTGATGATTTCGACTGGAATGCAACCGGAAAGATGGAACAGGCTTATTCGGCAGATGAACGCAGAAAACTCGAAGATCTTTACAACAAGACTTTCAGCACTATTGCCGAGCATGAGGTTGTTGAAGGAACCATCTCCGGCATCACCGACCGTGAAATCGTTGTAAATATCGGTTTTAAATCCGACGGTGTGATCCCAAAAGGGGAACTCAGGTACAATCCTGATGCAAAAGTGGGTGACAAAATCGAAGTGTATGTTGAAAGCCAGGAAGACCAGACCGGTCAGTTGTTGCTTTCGCACAAAAAGGCAAGGATTCTCAAGTCATGGGAGCGTGTAAACCAGGCTTTTGAAACCGAAGAGATCATCAAAGGTTACGTGAAAAGCAGAACCAAAGGTGGCTTAATCGTAGACATCTTCGGCATTGAGGCTTTCCTCCCGGGTTCGCAAATTGACGTGAAACCCATCCGCGACTATGATATCTATGTGGATAAAGTAATGGAATTCAAGGTTGTAAAAATCAACCACGAGTATAAAAATGTTGTGGTGTCGCACAAAGCACTCATCGAACGCGAACTGGAACAACAAAAAGCCGAAATCATTTCAAGACTCGAAAAAGGCCAGGTACTCGAAGGAACAGTCAAGAACATCACTACTTACGGGGTATTTATTGACCTGGGCGGTGTTGATGGTCTTATTCACATCACCGATCTCTCATGGGGACGTATCAACCATCCTGAAGAAATCGTGGAACTCGATCAGAAGATCAAGGTGGTTATCCTCGACTTCGACGACAGCAAAAAACGTATTGCCCTCGGCCTCAAGCAACTTACTCCACACCCATGGGACGCTCTTGAAGAGGGGCTGAAAGTAGGTGACAAAGTGAAAGGAAAAGTTGTTGTCATCGCTGACTACGGCGCATTTGTAGAGATTCATCCGGGAGTAGAAGGCCTCTTGCACGTTTCCGAAATGTCGTGGTCGCAGCACCTGCGCACTGCACAGGATTTCCTGAAAGTAGGCGACGAAGTAGAAGCTGTGATCCTCACCCTCGACCGCGAAGAGCGTAAGATGTCACTGGGGATGAAACAACTCATACCGGATCCATGGGAAAATATTAAAGGCCGTTATCCGGTTGGGTCAAAACACACTGCTTCAGTGCGTAACTTTACCAACTTCGGTATCTTTGTCGAACTTGAAGAAGGCGTTGACGGACTGATCCACATTTCTGACCTCTCATGGTCGAAGAAGATCAAACATCCGGCTGAATTCACCAAAGTTGGAGAGCAAATCGAAGTTGTCGTGCTTGATGTTGATGAAGAAAACCGCCGCCTGAGCCTTGGTCACAAGCAACTTGAGGAAAATCCATGGGATGTTTTCGAAAGTGTGTTTACAGTTGGTTCAATCCACAAAGGCACCATCAGTGTTCCAACCGACAAAGGTATGATCGTTACCATGCCTTATGGTGTTGAAGGTTTTGCACCCTCACGCCACCTGCAGAAGGAAAACGGCGCCTATGCAACAACTGATGAAACCCTTGATTTCAAGGTGATCGAATTTTCGAAAGAAAATAAAAAGATCATCCTCTCCCATGCAAGGGTTTACCAGGATCTCCAGCAGGCCGAAAAAGCCAAGGAAGACAAAGAACAGCAAAAAGTTCAGCGTACGACCAAATCGGCGGTCAAAAAGATCAAGGATACCCTCGAAGTAACCACTTTTGGAGACATCGGAGGCCTTGCAGAACTGAAGTCGGAAATGGAACAGGAAGCCCGCGAAAAGCTCGAGGAATACGCTAAGAAGCAGGAAAAGAAAGAGAGCAAAAAAGCGAAAGCCAAAGAGGACGTAGTGATTGCCAAAACTCCTGCAGAAGAGTCTGTTCCTGAAGTGGCCGAAGTTACTGAGGTTAAAGAGGAAGTGGTTGAGGTATCAGAAGCCAAAGTGGTAGAAACTCCGGCAGAAGAACAAAAAGCTGAAGTTGCTGAAGCTAAGGTTACTGAAGCTAAGGTTGCTGAATCGAAAAAAGAGGTAATCGAATCCAACGAACTGCCTTTTGACAAAGAAGAAGAAAAATCCGAAAAAGCCTAAAAGGCTTAATTCCCTCAATAAAAAAGCTGATCCTTACCGGTCAGCTTTTTTTTATTTTTTATGGCATACTTTGTATGGCGGTATGAATTTGGCTTATCAACCACTATACTCGTCATTTAAGCCTTCTCCGTTCAGTATTTTCTGTCTGTATTTTTCTATTCGGTTATACCTTGATTGAGATTGTTTGGGTTGAGAAAAGTAAATGATATAACCCCTTTGTCTGCCTTGAGTCAATGTGTAAAAAGCCTTTTTAAGTTTAAGATCGTTACTGAATATTTCTTCAAGCTCTTCAGGTAGCGGTTCAGGGTTTTTCCTGAATTCAACTTTTTGATTTGATTTTTCGAGCGCAACAGCTTCAAGAATATATGATTTTATGATTTCAGCCTGTTCAATTATTTGTTCAGGATTCGTGTATTTAATGATTCTTGCTGATTGAGAGCTCTCTCCAGGTTTTAAGAGGATTTTTTCTTTGTCCGTAAACAACGCACCTTTAATAAAACTCAGACAGGCAAATTCTTTGAAAGCACTTATGATAACAATGTTTTTATTGTCGAAGGTGTAACAGGGTACACCCCATTTTACTTCTTCTGTCAATCCGGTTTCTGATACAATTTGTCGTAATGTTTCCAATTCTACCCGCCAATTATTGACTTTACATTCGGGTGTCGCACCGAATTTGCAACGCATACAGCCGTCTATCAGATATTTGTCAACTTTTGGATTCATTCTTTCCATTTTAACATTTTCTCCTTTTCTCAATTGTGTCGGGTTTTGTTGGTTGCGTTGTCCAAACCAAACCTATTTCCCCAAAACCTCATAAACCCTGAATTCAACGATCTGCCGGATCAGATCATAAGGAATAGGCTTGCCCAATTGAAACTGCACAGAACCTTTGCCATGTTTGTATTTTGATAATTCATTCGCAAACGCCTCATGCCCTGTCGGTGTGGCGTAAAAACCGATATGATTTTTAAAGCCGGCAAAATACACCAAAGGTCTGCCTTTCAGTTTGTAAGCCGGCATTCCGTAAGCGATACCTTCAACTGCATCAGGTGCTGCCTTTTTTATTATGCTGCGAATTTGCTCAAGAAGAGTGCTGACTTCAGGTGGAAAGGCTGAAATGTATTGTTCTACTTCATTCATAACTACTTCTTTTTAATCATTTTGCCGTCTTCAAAGTGCTCCTGATATTCCGGCTTATCATTTCTGTCATAACGCACCCATTCACCATGTTTGTTACTGTTCATGAAGTGAGCAATTTGCCAGAGTTGCCCGGTTTCACGGTAAAATCTCCATTCTCCCCCCATCAGCCCATTGCTAAACGGACCTTCAGCTTTTACATTTCCGTTTTTGAAAAAGTAGGTCAGCTTATCTTCGGTTTGTTTAAAAACCTGCGGTCCATTGGCGTAGTTTTTCTTGCTAAGCATTTTATCTTTCTTTTAAACTTTGTGCTTTTTTTAAATAATTGTTAAATCAGAATCCATTAAGCTCCATCAGCACAGTAGGAATAAGCAGCAGAAAACCCAATATTACCAGAACAATCATAAAAGGAGTGATCCATTTCAGCCATTTGTCAAAAGGAATTTTAGCTACCCCCAGCGCACCGATCAGCACGCCGGACGTTGGTGTGATCATGTTGGTGAAGCCGTCGCCAAACTGAAAGGCCATCACCGTAGCCTGGCGCGAAACACCAATCAGGTCTGAGAATTGCGACATGATAGGCATGGTCAGCGCTGCTTTTGCTGATCCGGAAGGTATCACAATGTTAATTAACGATTGAAACAAGTACATCATCCCCAGAGAGGCGATATCACCCATATCACCCATTGACCGGGAAACCCAGTAGAGCAGGGTATCAATAATATGTCCGTTTTGCAGAACGATGATGATTCCGCCGGCTAATCCCACGACGAGCGCTGCGGGCATAATGTCTTTCACTCCTTCGATGAAGAGTTGGGTGATTTTATTGGGGGAGTAATTCATTGCCATACCGGCAGCGATGCCCATGGCAAAAAACAAAGTGGCGATCTCCATCACATACCATCCGTATCCCATCACGCCGACGATGAGAAATAATATGGTGAGCATGAGCAGGTTTAAAACGAAAAACTGTGAACCGCGGCGCAACGCCACCAAACTGGTGATTGCAAAAAACAGGGTAATTGCCGGCAAGGCAGGAAGTGTAGCAGAAGCATTCCCTATTTTCATGGTTGTTGTAGGAAAGGAGATGGAGAAAATTGTTAAGACGGCGATGATAAGCGTGAAAGTAATCCAGGCTGATTTTGTTGTTTTTTCGCTGGAACTGTCCACAGCAGCTTCATTGTTTTTATCCCTCCAGTAGGCATCGTCCTCATAAACCGGCGACAATTTTGGGCTCTTCCTGATCTTTGAGGCATATCGCAACACCCAGCCAATTCCCACAATATTGATGACGATCCAGCAGAAGAAGCGGTATTCGATGCCTGAGAACAACGGCAAATCCGAAAGCCCCTGGGCAATGCCGATAGTAAACGGGTTGAGCATAGCTCCTGCAAATCCCAAAGCAGCCGCCACATAACAGAGATTGACTCCAACAATGGAATCATAACCCATCCTGATGGAAAGCGGAACAAAAATGATCACAAAGGCAATGGTTTCTTCGCTCATCCCGAAAATAGCCCCAAACAAACTGAACATCAGCATGATCAATGTAATGATAATGTTGTTCACTCCGATAGTTTGGAGGATTTTGTTGTGCTCGATTTTTTTTGTAAAAGTGAGAAAAGAATAAATCCCCACATCAATAGCCCGGCTCTGGTTCATGATCCAGAAGGCGCCACCAATCAACAAAATAAAGACAATGATGTCCGCTTTATCTTCAAAACCATCGAACAACGCAGAGAAAATCTGCCATGTCTGCGGGGTATTGTCAATGTACCGGAAGGAGTCGCTGTTGATCACCTCCCGCGAGCTTTCGCCCACTGTCACTGTATGACGGTCAAACTCACCACCCGGAATAAACCAGGTTAATACCGCCGAGAAAACGACAATCGAAAAGACAATGACGTAAGTGTGTGGAATTTTGGTCTTCTTCATTCATCCCTCCATGACAAG